>NZ_JFJW01000180.1:0-45347 GCF_000611125.1 Cupriavidus sp. SK-4 | reverse complement strand
GAGGGGGTGACCCCTCACCCTACTCGATTTCTTATAAGAAAGCCCGCGTGTCTAAGCGATTCATGCCGCCAAGTAAAAGGAGGCTGGACGCTCCAGGCCCGAGATGCAGTCCTATGGTAAGGTTGCTGGCATGAGTTTACGGACTTCAACCAGTGACGCATGGGCCGCAGCTATGTGGTGCTGGGAGAGTGATGCAGCGTGAGTGATGCGAAGCAGGATGCGCGGCGCGCGCCGCCGACTGAGAGAGTTTCAACCAGCAGGGCTTTGCGCCTGAGCGTGCCGCCAGAGGCCAGGCCTGCGCCGGTCAACGGGAAAGACTGGCTGCGGCAGAGGAAAGAGCAATTGCAGGCTGCCCGTGCCGCTGCCAGGCAAAGGCGCGATCTGCTAAGAGCCGAAATCATGTCGGCCGTGCAAGATGTTGCCCGAGAGGAACGCACTGCTGCGCGGCTTGAGGCTGAACGCCTGAAGGCGGAAGCCAAGACCGCACGGGCCTACGCGCGGGAGGACGCACGCGCCGCCGCCAAGTTCGAGCGCGGCCAACCAACCCGCTCCGCGTCCAAACGAAAGATGCTTGCTAACGAGAAGCGCAAGCTGGTTTCTTACGCTGATCTGTTGCGGATGCGTGGGTGATCCGGTCATTCCATGGGCCTTGAAACGGACGGTTAATCCGATCCGCCTGCGGGAGCTGACTATCTGCCCTTGGTCAAGGGCCACTCCCCGCTGCGGCGAGACTGCCTGCGAAAAACAGGGACATCGCTACCAATGCCCCTGCCACGTCAGAAGATATGCTTGATGCCGGCAACCACGCCGTTCTGGTTGACACCTGGCGCTACGGTTGAAGCGGTCGCGGCAGACAACGCCGAAGCGCCCTTGTTATCCATATAGGATGCGAGCAGGTATAGCTCGGTGCGCTTGCTCAGCGCATAGAGCGCCGCCAAGGAGTAGCTTGTTGCATCGTTGCCCGAGTGCCGCTGATCGCTGTGGTAGACGCCGCCCCTGAACGTGAATGCAGGCGCAAGCTTGTAGGCGGCGCCCGCCCAGTAGAGGTTGGTCCGCAACGATGGATTTGCCACCGTTCCCTGCAGCAGCCGATATCCCAGCATTGCCGAGAACGAGCCCGAACTCCAGAGCAGGCCTGCCGCGTAGCGGCGTTCGATGTTGTCCTGTGACGGTGCCGTTGTCCCCCGTCGTTGCGTATAGGCTGCCGCCATTCCCAGGTTTCCGACCGTGTAGGAAGCACCGGTGCCTAGTTCCTGCCCGATCCGGTAGCTGCCCGGTACTTCCCCTCCGTTTGCAATTGCGCCGTCGTATCCAAAGCTGTACTGTGCCGTGACGGTCAGGTTGTCCACATCCTTCGTGTATTTGAGCGAGTTGTCCGCGCGCATCGAAAAGGTAACATCGTGCGCGAGCAGGCCGTACGTGGCGTACTGCAGGGGATCGAAGGGCACGAACAACGAGAACAGCGTGTTGATCTGCCGTCCGGCTGTCAAGGTTCCCCATGCACCCGCCAGGCCGACGAAGCTTTGGCGGCCGAACAAACGCCCGCCCTGTGCCGAGACGCCTGTGTCGCCGAAGACCCCGCCTTCGATGGCGAACAGGACGCTGTTGCCACCCCCAAGATCCTCCATTCCCCGCAAGCCCCATCTTGAGCCGGCCACGTTGCCGGCGGACATACGATACTGCGATCCCGATCCGCCATTGCCCGCGTGGCTGAGAAACTCAACGCCCGTGTCCATGACGCCATACAGATTCACCGTGGAACCCTGGGCGAACACCTGCGTACTGACCACCACCCCGATGGCAGCGATGCCAATTGCAATCCGTGAACTTGTCGTTTCCATGCTCTTTGCTATCCAGTCCGTGGTTTTCTGAAAGACGCAGCGGCGCTTAGCGCTGCGTTTTCGTGTTCAAGAATTGCACTGCGGTGGCGACAAAGGCGCGGACCCCGACTCGCATCGCCGATTCATCGATCACAAAGTCGGGAGAATGGTTGGGGGCACCCGGGCGGGCGCCAAATGGCGATGCGTTCAGGAACCAGTAGACCGCCGGCACGCCATGGGAGGCGAATGCCCCGAAATCGTCGCTCCCCATCAGCGGCTTGCCCTCGATGGCGTGGGCCGCGCCTGCCGCCGCCTTGAAGGCCGGAATCAGCAGCTTCGTGGTCTCGGGGTCATTGAAGACGTTGTCATAGCCGCCGGAGCCGACCTCGACTTTGGAGGTCAGCCTCCAGCCGTCCGCAATGCTCTTCACCCGTCTCTGCAAGCTTTCGCCGGCCGTAGCCAGGTTGTCCCGGGACAATGACCGGATGGTGCCGCCGATCTCCGCGGATTCCGGAAGGATGTTCATTTTGACGCCGCTCTGCAGCATGCCGACGGTCAGGGTCGTATTCCCCGCTTGCTGGTCGAGCTGATGGCTGACGATGCTCTGCAGTGCCAGGACCACCTCGGCCGCCGCGATCACAGGATCATTGGCTTCCCACGGCGAAGAACCGTGGCCGCCTTTCCCGGCCAGCTTGATTTTGAAGTTGCTGGCTCCAGCCATGAAATCGCCGGGGCGGTACGAGATCGACCCCGATGGCGCGCGTGCCGAAATATGCTGTCCCAGGATCAGATCCACCTTGGGGTTGTCGAGCACACCCGCCGCCAGCATCCTGACGGCGCCGCCATTGCCCGGCCCGCCTTCCTCGGCGGGCTGAAAGAGCAGGACCACGGTGCCGGGCAAGTCCTTCTGGATTCTGGAAAACACCTGGGCGGCGCCAAGCAGCATCGCTACGTGGGTGTCGTGCCCGCAGGCATGCGCGACATGGGTCTCCTTGCCCAGGTAGGTCGCCTTCGCTGTGGACTTGAATGGCAGCTCATTGCGCTCCTGGATGGGCAGCCCGTCCATATCGGCACGAAACGCCACCACCGGGCCCGGCTTGCCACCGCGCAATACGGCCTTGATGCCGGTCCCCGCGATCCCGGTCTGCACCTGGAAACCGGGCATCCCGGCCAGCGCGTCGGCGATGTACTTCGCCGTTTCCTTCTCCTGCCACGGCAGCTCGGGATGCTGGTGGATATGGCGCCGCCAAGAGATCACCTGCGGTTCAGTTGCATCGGCATACGACAGCGCCTGATCCAGAAGGGCGGGATCTGCTGACGCTGATCCCACAATCACCGACAGGCCGGTACTGATGATCCACTTCCCGAGCGGATATCGTCGGGCGCCCATCCTTATCTTGCATGTCTCCTCTTGTTGCATCTCGGCCAGTCTCCTCTTTTGCGTTGTAATTTCTTTCTTGTTTCTGCTTGCCCGCGCGGTTCGTGCGAGCGTTCTCCCCGCCATCTTGTTGATGGCAATGGATGACGTATCGGTAGGGCGGCGCGTGCTCGCGCGCCGCGTTCAGCGGATCAGTCGCGCTTGTAGCTCAGGACCATCGCGATGGCGCGCGCGACATGGTCGACGTTGTCGACCGTGAGGCCTGCCACACAGAGCCTGCCGGACTTCAGCAAGTAGACCGCGTGTTCCTTGCGCAGCCTTTCCACCTGCTGCGGCGACAGTTGCATGTAGCTGAACATGCCGCGTTGCGCCTCGACATAGCGGAAGTCCATCTCCCCGTGCGTCAGCGCGGTCAACGACCAGCACAGTAGTGAGCGCAGGCCGACGAGCCGGTCCCGCATGCTCTTCAGCTCTGTTTCCCAGGAAGCCCGAAGTTCCGGCGTGCTCAGGATATGCCCGATCAAGACCGCCCCGAAGGTAGGCGGCGTGGAGTAGTTGCCGCGGATAAGGGACTTGACCTGGCCGAGTACCTTCTGTGCTTCCTCCTCGCCGCGGCACACCACGCTCAGGGCGCCGCAACGCTCTCCGTATAACGAGAAGTTCTTCGAGAACGAGCTGGCAACGAGAAACTCCACCCCGGCACGGGCCATCATCCGGATGGGAAGCGCATCGTCGTCCAGCCCCTCGCCGAAGCCCTGGTAGGCAAGATCGAAAAAGGGAATGAGATCGTGATTCGCGCACAGCGCGACGATCTCTCCCCACTGGGAGTGCGACAAGTCCACGCCGGTCGGATTGTGGCAACTGGCATGCAGGACCACGATGGATCCCTTGGGCAGCGAGCGCAAGGTCTGCGCCATCTCGGCAAAGCGAACCTCCCCGGTCGCCGCGTCATAGTAGGGATACTTGTGAACGGTGAAACCTGCCTGGCCAAAGACCTGCTCGTGGTTCTCCCAGGTCGGATCGCTCACCCATACCGCAGCGTCCGCGCAGGTACGGCGCAGGAAGTCCGCCCCGAGCTTCAACGCGCCGGTGCCGCCGATGCTCTGGACAGTCGCCGTGCGCCCAAGCAGCGGCGCGTCATTGCCGAAGATCAGTCCCTTGGTCGCTTGCCGGTACGATTCCAGGCCCGGAATCGGCAGGTAGGGGTGCGTGGCGGCCGCTGGCAGCAGCTGCGATTTCGCGGCGCGCACTGCCGCCATGGCAGGGATACGGCCATCCTCGTCGAAATACGTGCCGATACTCAGGCTGACCTTGTTCGGATTCGGATCCTTCTGGAAAGCTTCCACCAATGCAAAGATCGCATCGCCCGCATAGGTGGGAACCGCTGAGAAAATTGAGCGCATAGAGTTGCCTGAAATATGGATGCCACCTGGATGGTTGGACGGGCGCGTCGGAGGGCGGCCAGCCCATCAACGGGACGGCTGTACCTGCACTGAGATCGAACCGATGCCGTCGATGGTTGCGCAGACCTCGTCTCCCACCTTGAGGAAGGTTCCCCGGGGCGCGCCGACGCCTGCCGGCGTGCCGGTCAGTATCACGTCACCGGGCTCCAGCGTCATGATCCGAGACAGTGTGACCAGTTGCTCCCGGAGATCGAAGACCATGCCGCTGGTCGATGCGTCCTGCATGACTGCGCCGTTGACGCTGAGTTGCAGGTGCAGGTTCATCGGATCGGGGATGAACTGCGCCGGAATCAGCCGCGGGCCGAGCGGGCAACTGGTGTCGTGCGCCTTGCCGGCGACCCAGTCGAGCTTGTAGAACGTGTCCGGTGCCTTGTTCAAATCTCGCGCGGACAGGTCGATGGCCACCGTATAGGCTGCGACATGATCCAGGGCACCTTCCAGGCCGACGTTGCGCGCGGTCTTGCCGATCACCATGGCCAGCTCGACCTCCCAGTCCAGGCGCTGGCAATCGATCGGCATCCTGACGGTCGGGCCCGGGCCGACGATGGCCTGGCGCGGCGGCTTGAAAAAGAAGAACAGCCGCTGCGCAGACTTGTCCGCCGCATTCGGCACGCCCATTTCCGCGAGATGGTCATAGTAGTTGGCGCCCGCGCAAAGCACCTTGCCGGGGTAGAGGATGGGTGCAAGGGATGGGCTGTCGCTGCTCACCTCGTGCCCGGAGAGGGCTTCCTGCCTGGACGCGATCTGCTCGAGCAACGCGACCGAGGCGGGCCAGTCGTCAAAGAGGCCCCTGACGGACGTGGCCAGCGCGGGGATATCGAGAACCCTGGCACAAGCCGCGAGAGGATAGGCCTGCCCGTTGATCTCGATGCAGCCAACGGGTACGGAATCGATTTCTACAGTTTTGAGTGAGAACATTTCGGATGACTATGCGGCAATAGTGAGTGCAATGGATGTGGTGGGATCGCCGCCGGTCAGTCGAGCACGAACTTCGAGCTTGCGACGATGTCGCGCCATTTCCCGAGTTCGCCCTGCGCCAGGCTATCGAGCTGCTGCGCGGTGCCGCCCGCGGGCTTCATGCCAAGCTCCACGAGTTTTTGTCCGACCTGCGGACTGGCAAGGATCTTGTTGACCGCCGCGTTCAGTCTGCCCACGACGGCCGGGGGTGTCTTCGCCGGTGCGTACAGTCCGGCCCAGCCGGATGTTTCCAGATCGCCAAGGCCCAGTTCCCGGATCGTCGGCGTGCCGGGCAGGCTGCGCTCGCGTTGCGGCCCGAAGATCGCCAGCGTTCTGATCTTGCCGGACTGGACCATCGGCACGACCTCGCCGGCGTCCATCACGATCGCGTTGATATGACCGCCGATCAGCGCCGTCACGGCCTCCTTGCCACCCTTGAAGCCGACGTGCTCGAGCGCGATGCCCGTGCGCCTGGCCAGCGACACCCCCAGGAAATGCTGCAGGCTGCCGGCACCTGACGTGCCATAGAACGCCTTGCCGGGATTCGCCCTGGACCACGCCAGGAAGTCCGCGAATGTCCTGATCGGCGAGTCGCTGGCGACGGCAAGGACCAGGTCCCAGCTCACCAGCTGCGCCACCGGCGTGAAGTCTGAGAACGGCGCGTAGCCCAGCTGCCGGAAGAGATGAGGGTAGAGGAACATGGCAACGCCGGGGGCGACGAGCAAGGTGTTCCCATCCGCTGGCGCGGCCTTGACCACCTGGATCGCAATGCGCGTCTGCGCGCCCGGACGGTTCTCTACCAGGACAGGATGGCCTGTCTCCGCGGCAAGCTTGTCGGCGACGATCCTGGCTACCGTATCGAACGACCCACCGGCTGGCAGGCCGACGACAATCTTCGATGCCTGGTCCTGGGCATGGCTGGTCGAAACAGACGCCACCGCAAGGAATGCGAGCGCCACGCTCCTCAATCGACGCATCTGGGAAATTGCGATACGCATCTTGGGCTTCCTGTTGATGTTCGGGCGGCCGGCCCGCATGAAGCGGATCCGACCAGTTCCCTCGCTGGCGCGCCTGGCGTCGCGCAAGGGCATGGGCATGCGATCACAGATCGATGCGCATCAGGTCATGCGCCAGCCGCAACGGCCCGATGTAATGCTTTCGAATGTCCGCCACGATCTCGTCCATCAGGTGCGGGCCCATCAGTTCCACCGGCAGATGCTTGGCAGCGGCGCGCTTGAGGACCGGGCTGGTCGAGTCGAAGTGGCCGAAATGCGTGGCGACCAGGCTCCTGGCGCGAGCCCTGGTCGCAATCTTCCCGAGGTCGGTCGGGCTGGTATGCGAGTACGTTCCCACGCCGGTCTTGGCGCGATGGGCGATAAAGGACTCGGGGAAGGTGCATTCGTGGATCAGCAGGTCAGCGTCCTGTGCCAGCCGGACCATGGCCTCGCACGGCGCGGTGTCGCCGCTGAAGGCGATCACTTTCCCTTCGGCCTCTACCCGAACCCCAAAGCACTCGCAGATATCGCGCGGGATATGTTCCACCCAGTCGACGGAGATCTTGACGTGTCCGTCCTCATACACCACGCCGGGACTGACCTCGCGCACCTCCGGCTGCGCCGCCTCCAGATTCTGCTGCCGCGCCGGGTAGGCGCTGCGGGCCTGGAAGTCGGCGTGATACGCGCCCTGCCCGAACAGGTGGTCGACGAAGTGCTTTGTCCCTTTCGGGCCCAGCACCAGCGGTGCGCCCGTTTTGTTCAGCATCCAGCTCGAAATCACGAAATACGGGTAGTCGCAGATATGGTCGTGGTGCAGGTGCGTCAGAAATACGAAGCCCACCGACGCCGGATCGATATTCGCCCGCACCATCTGGCGCGTGGCGCCTTCCCCGCAGTCGAACAGATAGTTGCGCCCGTTATCGAGCGTAAGCAGGATGGCGGACTGTGCGCGATCCGGGTCAGGCAGCGCGGCGCCGGTGCCGAGCATGGTGATTTTCATGAAGTCTCCGTGGTGGTTCAGTGGCTTGGGATGTATGGGCTCCCTTGAAATTATTGTAGGCTTGCTGTGAAAACCTGTTGATGATCATTCGTGATCCTGTGAAAACCTATAGGAATATTGCATGACCACCCAGCGACACCCGCCTACCACACGCCATATCAGGGCAAGGCTGAGAATCAGGCATCTGGAGTTGCTGCTCGTGCTCGACGAGGTCCGGAGCTTTCACAAGGCCGGCGCGCGCATGGGGATGACCCAGCCGGCGGCCAGCAAGCTGCTGCAGGAGATCGAAGAGATGTTTGGCGTGCAGCTGTTCCTGCGTTCGCGTCGCGGCATCACGCCCACGGCCTTCGGCGATGCGCTGCTGCGCAAGGCCGCATTGCTGCTTTCGGACCTGGACAGCGCGCGCGACGAGATTGAAAGCCTGACCCAGGGCGCAACGGGCCGCATCCGGGTGGGCGTTCTGCAGGTTGCGATACCGGTCTTGCTGCCACGTGCGTTCGCCCGCCTGCAGGCGGATGTCCCGCGCATCAGCCTGCTCTTGCAGGAAGGTACCAATGAGTCGATGCTGGCCGCGCTCGCCAAGGGCGAACTGGATTGTGTGCTGGGGCGAGTCTCAGAAGAATCCTTGCCCGACGCCATTCTGTGGGAGGTGCTGTATCAGGAGCCGGTCTGCATTGCGGCGCGGCACGGCCATCCGTTGTCCAGGCTCAAGCGCATCACGCCGGCCATGCTGGCGCAGCATGCGTGGATCCTGCCGCCAAAGGGCGCGCCGCTACGGCCGACGATCGAGCGCTACTTCCGGGAGCAGGGCGTCACACCGCCGGTGGCGGCGATCGATTCCGTATCGGTGCTGGCCAATGTCATGTTGATGCGGGACACCGACCTGCTGGCCGCGATGCCGCTGGCGGTGGCGCAGCACTACGCGGAAATGAACCTGCTCACGATCCTCAGCGCGCGTCCCGACTGGACCTTGCCTCCCGTCGGCATCGCCACCCGCGCGGACGTGCCGGCCTCGCCAGTGCTGGAGGCCTTCCGCGCCACGCTGTTCGCGACAGCAAGCGAACTAGACACACAGAGGCCAGCGCGCCGACATTAGACGCCCGCAGAGGCGCCCAGCGGTGCGTACTTTGCACGATAGCCTGTGCTCTTAATCTGGTGCCTGCCTATGAGAAAGGCCCGATGCGAGCATTTGCTGGCATCGGGCAAGAAGGCCAGTGGGCACGACCCCACCGGACGGTAGGCGGCAGAGAGGTCAGAAAGTGTGGTTGATACCAACGTTGAAAGCAGAGTTGCCGGCGAGCGGGTTGCCGACATCATTGGCATTCCATACGCGGTAGAAGCCGGACTTGGCCGTGTTCGCCGCGCGATTCCAGATGTGGGCGTAAGACGTATAGAGCCTGGTCCGCTTGGAGAGGTTATGTACGTAGCCGATCGCAAACTGATGGGCATCGTTGTTGGCGTCGGTCCGATCGTTCTTGTAGATGTATGAGGTCACGACCCGCCCGGCGCCGACTGGAATCGAAGCCCCGACCAGCACGTCTTCCGATTTGAAGTTGGGCGTGCCCGGTACGATGGCGCCCCGGTTGATCACGTAGTTGAGGTAGCCCGTCGCGAGCCCGAAGTCGTACTTGGCGCCGAAGAACACTTCCCGTGCGTTCTTGCCAGGGCCGTTGGCATCATGGGCGTCCGCGTAGGCGACGCGTCCCATGAAGTTCCCCCCCGAGTAGCCAAGTGACGCGCCAAACTGGCTGTTGGTGGCCGCACTGCCGGGCACTTCGCCAAAGCTGTAGGACAGTTCGCCATCGAGGCCGCCGAGTGTGCCCGGCAGGTTGTATTTAAGGGCATTGTCGACGCGGTTGCTGCCGCCTCGCCCGCCGGCTGAAATCAGGTTTGCAGACGTGCCGGCCATGCCGGTCACAAACGGATCGAACTCCACTTGTGCCAACGCCAGCGTTGTATATTGCCGCCCCATCGTGATGCGGCCCGGCGATGCATCGAGTCCGACGTAGGCCTGCCTGCCGAACAGTAAGCCACCCTGACCTGATGCGCCAGTATCCATCAGGATGCCGGCTTCCAGCGTAAAGAACGCTGCCGTGCCCCCGCCTAGTTCCTCGCGTCCGCGCATGCCAACGCGCGAGCCTGACATCATGCCGCTCGTGACCTTTGTTACCGAACCAGCTGCCGCGCCGTTTTCGTGTACCAGCCCGACGTCCGCTACGCCATACAGATTCACGCTGGACGACTGTGCCGCGGCATATACCGAGTGCCCACCTGCGCCGAATGCCACCGCCGCGCCGAGCACGCATCTTGCCAACATCGCCCGCTTCATTCCCATATCGGTTCTCATTCTAAATTTTTTAAAATATGCAAATATGTATGAAATATCTAAATTTTTGCGTGGCGCGCACGAGGGCACCAGTCAGCCTGGTGGACTGTGAGCCTGCTCCTGGTTGGGGTCCTGCGGGGTGCGGCGGCGCAGATCTACAGCATTGCAGCGAAGTGCCGCGTGGTCTCCAGTAGCGAATAGGTGGCCTTGAAGCCGATTTCGCGTTGAGCGGCACCGTCGTCGGACGGCGCCGGTCGCACATACGGAAATCCGGCAAAGCCGCCCTCGGGTAGCCTGAGATCGGTGGTCTGCAGCGCCGGATAACATTGGCGCACGACATCGATGAACGCTTCAACCGAGAACCATTCGCCGGTAGCGATGTTGTACACGCGTTGACGCGGTGCGGGTGCGGTCAGTGCAGCGATGTTGGCGATAGCGCAGTCCCGGGCATCGATGAATTCCTCACGGCCGTTCCACAACAGGATAGGATCGTCCAGCCTTGCAGGCACTCCGGTGCGTCCGGCTTCGAGCAGTGTGGCCAGTAGCCGGCCCGGCACACTGGTGACCGCGTCCCGTCCCGCGCCGAGCACAGCGCCGTAGCGCAGCACGACCGCATCGACGTCATAGAGCGAGGCGTAGGCGAGCGCGAGATGCTCGCCAGCCAGCTTGGTGGCGGCATAGATGCTGCCAGGCCGTTCGCTGAGGACCCGCAACGGGAAATCCTCGGCGATCGGTGTAGCCGGCAGGGACGGGAAGGCTGAGTACATGACGGTGGTCGAGCTGGCAATCACGACACGCGAGAGCTTACGCTGGCGTGCCAGCTCAAGAACGTTTGCCGTTCCCATCGTATTGACCCGGATGCCGGCGAGTGGATCCTTGCGAATGGCAGTGGAAAGCAAGGCCGCCGTATGGACGATAGTGGTGACCCCATGCTCGTCCACCAGGCGGGACAATGCGTCGTAGTCGGCCACATCGCACAATGCCAGCGGCAGCGCGCCCAGTTCAGCGGAATCGGGCCGCCTGACGTCGGCGAGCAGCACAGATTCTCCCCGGGCCAGCAACTGTGCGGCGGTCAGGCGGCCGATCAGGCCGGCGCCGGTGACTAATATCGTCATGGTTGTTCCTCAGTCGGCCTGAATGCCGAATTCCTTGACGATCCGGCCATAGCGCTCGTAGTCGGCAGCGATCAGCTTGCCAAGGGAGGCTGGGTCGCTGCCCTGCGGCGTCACGGCAACCGTTGCCATCCGGGCGACAACGTCCGGCATTTTCAGGATGTCGTTGAAGTGCTTGTTCAGCGTCAGAACCAGTTCCGGAGACATGCCCTTCGGGCCCACCACGGCCTGCCAGGCACCGACCTCGACATCCTTGTAGCCAAGCTCGGCCAGGGACGGCACGTTCGGCGCGAAAGGCGAGCGCTTCTTGTCCGCGACGGCCAGCGGAATCAGCTTGCCCGACGGGAAGTACTGGGACACCGGCCCAAGCGTGGAGTACATCATCGGCACCTGCCCACCCAGCAAGTCGACCACCGCGGGGGCGCTGCCGCGGTAGGGGATCTGCGTGAGCTTGATGCCGGCCGATTTGTTGAACAGTTCCGCCAGTATGTGCATTGGCGACCCGTTGCCCGGACTGCCATAGGTTTTCAGCGTACCGGCTTTAGCATGCGTGACGAAGTCTTCCATCCGGGTGACACCGGCGGCCTTGTTGACCACAACGAACAGCGACTGCGTGCCGAGTAGCGTGATCGGCGTCAGATCCTTGCGCGGGTCGTAGGAGGCACCCGTGCCGGGCCGCAGCACGTGCGGAGAGATCGAGATTGTGTTCGGGGCGAACAGCAGCGTATAGCCATCCGGCGCAGCCTTTGCCACGTACGCCGTGCCAATGGTGCCGCCGGCGCCGGTGCGGTTCTCCACCACGACAGGTTGCCCAAGCCGCGCAGTCAGCTTCTCGGCAAAGAGGCGTGCCAGCACATCTGTATCGCCGCCGGCTGGATAGGCCACGAGAAGCGTGACCGGCTTGGTTGGATAGCTGCCCTGTGCAGTGGCCCCGCCCGCTGCAAGCAGGGTGGCAATAGCTGTCAGGGCAACCAATGCCCGGCGTCTCGCGGATTTCTTCATGTGATCCAACTCCTCTAGGTGCATTGCGGCCCGCCGGGCCTCACAGCAGATCCGGCGCTCACCGCGCATTGTTCATATATGAAACGGTGTCTCAATGAACACTCGTAAAAATTATAAATTTATATCTATTGAATAAAAGATGGAGTTTACCCTGCGTGGGCGACGCGCGGAAATGGGCCTGTTCCGGCTGCGGACGGGCGAAATTCAGGCCTGAATCGGTAATCCTACCGGCCCGGCGGCATCTGCTCTGGTCATCGGGTAGTGCAAAATTTCGTTGTTGGAGGTAAATTTATGAAATTTCCGGTGTCCTATAGATGCCGGCCAGCCCTTGCCGCTCATCCATCCAACAACAAATCATGCGGACTTCCGATTTGCCGCGCAGGCTGCAGCACGCAGAGCCGGCGCCGACCCAGACCATTTCCGAGAAGGCGTATCAACTGCTGCGCGCAGACATCATTGCGGGCAGCCTGGCCCCTGGGGAAAAGCTTCGTCTGCAGGCATTGCAGGAACGCTACGAACTCGGCGTGAGCCCGATCCGCGAGGCCCTGATGCTCCTCTGCGGCGAAGGGCTGGTCAGCAATGAGGGCCAAAGAGGCTTCAGCGTGACCAAGCTCTCCAGGAGTGATCTGCTCGATCTGATGCATGCGCGCACCTCGATCGAACTGCTCCTGCTGGCCGATGCCATTGAGCATGGCGACGATGACTGGGGCGCGAACATCATGGCCGCCTATTACAAGCTGACCAGGGCGCGGCTCCCGACCGATGCATCGGACACGGTTGCAGTGGAACTGTGGGAAACGGCTCACCGGCGCTTTCACCTCGCGCTGGTTGCTGCGGCTACGTCGAAGTGGCTACTGCGCATCGACGAACAACTGGTCGACCATTCTGAGCGGTATCGTCGAATTCGCCTGGCCTACCCGCGCTCGAGCAAGGAACTGGCCGACGATGTGTTGAAGGAACACCTGGACCTCATGGAGGCGGTGCTCGCGCGCGACACGGAGAAAGCCTCCGCGCTGCTGCGGCACCACCTGATGCGCACCGCCGAAGTCCTCAGCAAGCGCTTTGCCGACTAGCCCCAATTTCAGGGCTTGTAGGGCAGCGCGACATACGCCACGATTTCGATGCGCATACCTGGCACTACCAATGCCTTGGCGATCACCGTCGAGCGGTTTGGATAAGGCGGGGCGAAGAACTCTCTATAGACCGCATCGACTACCGGCACGTCATCGGCTTCCAACAGGGTGATCAGCACCTGCACCACATCGTTCAGGTCCGCGCCCGCTGCTTCGGCCGCTAACTTCAGGTTCTCAAACGTCAGGCGGGCCTGCCGCGCGATATCGCCGGTATCCACCGACCCGTCCGGACGGACTGGACCGTGCGCCGTGAACAGCAGACCTGCGGCCTGGGTTGCCCAGGAAAATGGCTGCGCTGGGGTGGGCAAGCCAGTCTCAATGACTTGCTTCACTATGAGGTCTCCTTGACGAGTTGCGCGAGCCGCGCATACCAAGGGTGGGACGGGTCCGAAAGCGCAGTATGCGTGCGGAAATGATCCTCGCCCGCGAGCATGTAGCAACCAACGGGAGCCGGCTGCATCCTCAGCATGGCGTACAGGGTGAGGTTGGAGCGGATCACCCGCTCGCTGTCATGTTCGCCGTAGCTGAGTACCATCGGAACGGTATTGCCGGCAGACCACGTCAGCGGACTCATTGCCGCATCCAGCTCCTGCGAATCGAGCAATGCGGTGTACACCCGTTCCTCAAGACTCCCGGGTGCCGGGTTCGGGTGGTGCAGGTTCATGATGCCACTGATGGGCAAGCAACCGCGAATGGCCTGCTGGTCAACACCCATCGCGCGCAGTTGTGGTTTTCGCATCGCCGCCATTGCCGCAATACCGCCGCCTGCCGAGTGGCCGGAAAGATAGATGTGAGAGGGAGAGCCGCCCCAGGTGGCAATGCTTTTCTGCACGGTGGCCAGAAGCAGCGCCGCGTCGTCAAATGCTGCGGGCAACCTATGGGCCGGCGCCAGCCGATATGTGGGCGCAACCAGGACCATGCCCAGATCTATCACCATTGGCGCCAGGAACGAGGCGTATTCCTTATAGCCATTCGTCCAGCCCCCACCATGCCAGAAGATCAGGACAGGCGCGTCGCGCAACCCTCGTGCCGTGAACACGTCGAATCGCTGCCGCTGGTCGGCACCGTATGTGAGGTTGCGCACAGCGACGACGCTTTCCGGTAGGTGTTCGGCCCAGTCAAGAACGGTACGTTCATACGCCACTGCGGCCGCGGACGACAGCGGTGGCTGAGATGGCTCTGGTTCAGTTGCGAACTGGTCTGACATTTTCACTTTGCTTCCATATCAAGTGCGAGCCACCGGCTTGAGCCGCTCCTCGTAGTTTGCAAAATATACATCTCAATTACACATGTTTGCAAGACAGAAATTTATAAATTAAAGGCGCGGGGCGCCGATAGGCACCGGACGCGTCCGGCGACACGAGGCATATCACCTGCGGGGTTGGATGGTCGCCACCGCGAGACCCGCTCCGGCGAACGCGCACACAGCGGACACCAGCGCAATGGCGCGCAGCGCGTCGGTGATAGCTTCGGCTTCCGCCTGCGCCATGGGTGTCCGAGTCGGCAAATGGGCGTCGCCCGCTGCCGCCCCGGCTTGCGCGCCCGGCTCCAGCAACTGCCCGGTCCGGCGTGCGTCCCTGGGAACATCCAGTTCATCGAGCCGCGCCGACAGCGACGCTTGGTGCGACCACACGAACACGATGCCGAGCACCGCAATCGCCAGCAGGCTCGCCACACGTGCAACCGCATTGTTGATGCCGGATGCGACGCCTGCGTGCTCGCCCGGCACCGAGCCCATCACAATCGTCGTGAGTGGCGCGACGGTGATCGTCATGCCGAGCCCGAGCACGGTGAGCGCAGGGAAAATTCCGGCCCAATAGCTGCCGCGCACGAACGGCAACGCCAGCATCACGAATCCGATTCCCGCGATACCCGGGCCAGCGCTCAACAGGATCCGCGACCCGAAGCGGCTCGTCAGGCCGCCGGTGAAGCGCGACAGCAAGCCGATGATGGCCGGCACCGGCAGCAGCGCCGCGCCCGCCTCGGTTGCGGTGTAGGCATGTGCGCGGATCAGCGTGAACGGCAGGAAGAACAGTGCGCCGCTCAGGCCGAAGTAGAGCAGCAGTGTGACGAGGTTGGCGCCGGTGAAATCGCGTGAGCGGAACACGTCGAGCGGCATCATGGGGTGACGGCTGTTCGCTTCGATCATCACGAATGCGACCAGCACGAACGCGCCCGCGCCGATCGCGCACAGTACAAGCGGATCCGCGAAACCGCGCGCGGACGCCTCGGTCAGACCATAGGTGAGGGCCGCGAGCCCCGCTGCGACGCTAAGCGCGCCGGGCCAGTCCAACCGTTGAGGCGCATCGAGCTTGTGGCTGTTCGGCACCGACAAAATCGCGAGCGCGATCGTCACCGCTGCAAGCGGGACGTTGAGGAAGAATATCGCGCGCCACGACAACACGTCGACGAGCCAGCCGCCCGCCACCGGCGCCGCCGCGGACGTGATCGCCCCGACGGCCGCCCAGGTGCCGATTGCCCGTCCGCGCGCTTCGCCTTCGTACACCGCGCCGATGATCGCGAGACTACTGGGTACGAAGAGTGCTGCACCAATGCCCTGCGCTGCGCGCGCGGCGATCAGCGAATTCGCGTCCGGCGCGAACCCGCAAGCGGCCGACGCCAGCGTGAAGACCCCGATGCCCGCAATGAACACCGTGCGGCGGCCGAGCTTGTCGCCCATCGATCCGCCCACCAGCACGAGGGACCCGAGAAAGAGCAGGTAGGCGTTAACGATCCACTGCATTGCCGCGACGCTCGCGCCGAGTTCGCTCTGAATGGCGGGTAGCGCGACATTGACGACGGAGCCGTCGATGAACGCCATGCTTGAGCCGAGGATGGTCGCGGCGAGTGCCAGACGCTTGCGCCGGCACGCGCGGTCGACCGCGGTGGGCTGCGTGCGGATGACGAGCTCGTCGCACGGGCTTGCTTGTGCAGCGACGACGTGCGCGGTCATTTGGTCGCTATCGGGAAGATCCGGGTTGGCCAAGGTCGCTCCCGAGCCGGTCGATGGTGACTAGCATAGCAGCGGGAGTGCGGGACCGCGGTAACTGACGGTGGCTTACGACTCGGGCGTTACGTGGCAGGCGGCGGCACGCCAGGTTGGCCACCGCCGCCGTCAGAGATTCCTTTAAGCCACGGCCCCGGGCCGAACATTCTGGTTCAGACGAAAGAAGTTGGCCGGGTCGTATTTGTTCTTGAGCTCGACGAGCCTTTGGAAGTTCTCCCCATAGGCGGCCCGTACCCTGTCCTCTCCCTCCTCGCCCAGATTATTCGCATAGACCCCGCCCGTCGAGAACGGCCGGATAGCGTCCCACGTTTCACGCGCCCACCGTACATTCGCTTCATCGTCTGCCGGATTGTCCCAGATCGAGATGGGGAAGCAGTCGTAGAGCGCATCGCGGTTTACGTAGGGTGTCTCCGTTCTGGGGACCCGGGCAATCGCCCCGCCAACCTGCTGCAAAACCAGCAGTGGCATGGCGCCACGCGCGTTCGCGTAGGCATTGAGCAACGTATCGATGGCCGGATCCGCGAGCTCGCGCAGGAACTGTGCCTTCCAGTAGTAGCGGCGCCCGCGGGGAAAGATGGCGTCGCCGGCGCGCTGGATCTGCAGGTAAGGGGTCGCTTCAAACCGGCACTCGGCTGGGGCTCCATAGTCCTTGAGCGGCGCGAGCACTCACTCACCTTCCGTGATCGGTCCGACATAGCATGCCGAGAGGCTCAGGAAGCGCTCGCCAGACGGCGTGGTCACGAGGGCTGCATCGACGCTGAGTTCGTCCGGCGCCTGGCTCGCAAACGCATGGTAGAACCGCAAGGCGTCCCGCGCCTGGTCGTAGCGATGCAGCACGGATCCGCTCAGAAGCATCGGCCCGACAGGATGAAGCCGGTACTCGAATGCCGTCACAATGCCGAAGTTCCCGCCGCCGCCGCGAAGGCCCCATAACAGGTCCGCGTTCTCGGTGGCACTGGCTCTCAGCATGCGGCCATCGGCCAGCACGATCTCGGCCGCGATCAGGTTATCGCAGGCCAGGCCATGTTTACGGCCTAGCCTGCCGAAGCCGCCGCCAAGCGTCAGCCCGGCGATGCCTGTATCGCTGTTGACCCCCATCGTCGTCGCCAGCCCGTGCGACTGGGTCGCGCTGTCGAATTCGCCCAGCCTCAGGCCTGCACCCGCACGCGCAATGCGGTGTACCGGATCGATTTCGATCTGTTTCAGGCGCGACAGATCGATCACGATGCCGTCGTCGCAGACGGACAAGCCGGCGACATTATGGCCTCCGCTGCGCAGGGCCACCAGATAGCCGCCTGACCGGGCAAACCTCACGGCACGGCTGACATCGGCGGCATCGGCGCAATAGACGATCATCGCCGGCCGCTTGTCGATAACGCCGTTCCAGACCTGGCGTGCCCTGTCATATCCGTCTTCTCCGCGCAGGATCGCTTCGCCGTTCAGGCTTTGGCGGAATCGTTCCAGGCTCAAGCCGGCGTGCTCCGGCCCGCTTCCGGCACGCCCGGAGATGAGATGCGGATCCATGCTGCCCCCTTTCCATGTCCGGCACAGCGACCTCTGCACCGCGGTTTCCGGATACATGCTTGACGCAAGCAGGAAACGAAGCAAGCTCGAAGAACTCATCTGGCAGATGAGCTCTGCTCATCTACACTCAGTTCATGCGCAAACTGCCACCGCTACGTTCGCTGCGCGCTTTCGAGGCCGCGGCCCGGCACAGGAGCTTCAAGGCTGCTGCGGCGGAACTCGGTGTGACGCGGACTGCCATCAGCCATCAGATCCGGTTGCTGGAGGAAACCTGCGGGCAGAAGCTGTTCCAGCGGCGCCCCCGCCCGCTGGCCCTGACTGGCGCAGGCGCGCAGCTGTTTCCGGCGCTGCGCAATGGCTTCGATGCACTGGCGAGCGCCGTGGCATCGATCGCGGCGACCGACCACCAACTCCCGCTGCGCGTGACGAGCTCGAACGCGTTCGCGAGCCGATGGCTGGTTCCCCGGCTACCCGAGTGGCGTGCATTGCACCCCGGGATCGCGTTGGAAATCATCGGCACCGATGCTGTCCTCGACTTGCGGGCAGGCGAGTCCGATATCGCGATCCGCTACGCGCGAACTTCGCCGGCCGATCATGTCGTGCAGGAGATCTGCCGGGACGCCTTCTTCCCCGTCTACCGGCCGGATTTGCTCGCCACGGATGGCCGGCCCGTTCAGCGGGCCGCAGATCTGCTGCGCTTTCCGCTGATCCATTTCGACTGGATGAACCGGGATCCGGACGCCCCCACGTGGCACAAATGGCTGGCTACCGCGGGCATGATCGACCCCATGTTGATGAACCTCACGGTGAAGTGTGGCCTGAGCTTCCGCGAGGAGCTGCATGCAATTGACGCAGTGGTTGCCGGACAGGGAATCGCAATATGCAGTGATGTTGTGGTCGGCAATGAACTGCGCACGGGGACCTTGGTCAAGGCACATCCCCTTTCCTTGCCAGGCTATGGCTTCTACCTGGTGGCAACCGCTCATCATCCAAGGCAGGCGTCGATTGACGCCTTCGCGGGCTGGATCCGGTCGACGGCGTTGAAGACCGAGCTGATGTAGCGCCGATCCGTCGCCTCAGGCGACGGCACCTGGCGGCGCATGGCGTGCCAGGAAGCGGTCCAATTGGCCAGCGAACGCCTTGCTATCCTGTGGGGCGTACGGTGCCGGTCCGCCGGTATCCACGCCCGAGCTGCGCAGTTGTTCCATCACCTCGCGCATCGTCAGGCGCTCCTGGATGTTCTCACGGCTGAACCAGCTTCCTCGCGGGTCGAGCACATAGGCGCCCTTGTCGAGGGCAGCCGCGGCAAGGACTATGTCCGCCGTAATGACGAGGTCCCCGCTGCTGACCAGCTCGACGATACGGTCATCGGCGACGTCGAAGCCCGCAGGCACTTGCAGTGCCTTGATAAAGCGCGAAGGCGGCGTGCGCATGTACTGGTTGGCAACCAGCGTGACGCACACTCCGACACGTTGTGCGGCCCGATACAACATTTCCTTGACGGCAACCGGGCAGGCGTCTGCGTCAACCAGTACTTGCATCGCGGTACTTCCAATGGAGGGAGGGGACACCCATATTACTGCCTGCGCGTCCCGTTCGTTTGCAATTCGGCCAACGCCGGGTCCGGCGGAAGTCGACCCGAACGCATCTTCGCTTTTACTTTCCCCGCCGCTGCGCATCCTGCCAGCCCCGCGAAGCAGTCCCGAGTTCCTTCTCGGTCAATACGAAAGCAGGCGAGTCCAGCAGGCGGGAAATCGCCAGATCCAGAAATTCCCGTACGCGCTTCGGTTGTGCAGCGCGGCTTCCGTAGTAGATGTGCAGTCCGATGTGAGCGCTCATGTGCTGGAGCAGCACAGGCACCAGTCTTCCGGCACGGATGTGTGCTGCCGCAGAGAAGTTTGCGAGCTGGCCGATCGCTTGCCCGGCGAGCACTGCCTGCAATTCGATTTCGGTGTCGTTGGTCGAGAATGCCGGGGACATCAGCCTATGCTCGAGCTTGCCATCTACCGTCAAATACCAGGGCGATACCTTGCCGGTTGCGGGGTGGCGAAAAACACTGCATCGGTGGGTGACCAGATCGTCCAGCGTGGCGGGAACGCCGTGGCTGGCCAGGTAGGCCGGTGCAGCGCACACGATCATCTGGATCGAGAACAACTGGCGGCCAATCACGCCCTCGCTCGGCGAAGTGCCGATCCTGAAGCCGACATCCATGCGCTCCAATACCCAGTTGCCAATGCCATCGTCAAGCTGGATATCTGGCTGAATGCCGGGATACGCCCGGCAGAACTCATCGAGCACCGGCATGAGGATGGGCGCGAAAGACGACTTTGGACCCACGATGCGCAGGGGCCCGGCAATGTCGTCCTTGGCTTCGCGGGCCATGGCCAGTGCCCGGTCCAGCGCCGCGATTGCCGGCTGGGTGTTCTCGAGCAGGCGCTGTCCTTCTTCGGTAAGCGCCAGGTTCCGCGTGGTGCGGTGGAGCAGGCGAACGCCCAGATGCTGCTCCAGTTGTGCGATTGCCTCGCTGGCTGCCTGTGGCGTCACCCGCTGCGCCTGGGCGGCGCGTCGGATGCTACCCAACTCGACCGCCTTGGCGAACATGGCGATCGCCCTGAATTCGTTGATCGGCATGGCAATCTCCCGACTTGGAAGCCGATTATCAAGTTTTCCTTGTAACTGATGCAAGCGAGAATGGCCTAGTTGGTTGAGACAGCGGTCTTTACAGTCCCGGGTATCGGACCAATTGGACGGGAGACCACCATGCACAAGCGACAACTCGGCAGTTCTGGCCTGGAAGTTTCTGCCCTGGGCTTCGGCTGCATGGGGCTGAGTTTTGGTTACGGTCCCGGACTGGAACGTGCCGCGGCGGTCCAGCTGATCCGCGAAGCTTTCGAGCGCGGGGTGACCTTCTTCGATACCGCCGAAGCCTACGGTGCCTTGAACGAGGAAATGGTTGGTGAAGCCTTGCAGCCGATTCGGGACCAGGTTGTCATCGCCACCAAGTTTGGCTTCAAGGACGGCGATGCCACCAAAGGCATGGACAGCCGCCCCGAGCGCATTCGTTCCGTGGTGGAAACTTCCCTCAAACGCCTGAGGACCGACCGCATCGATCTGCTGTACCAGCATCGCACCGATCCCCGGGTGCCGATGGAGGACGTGGCCGGCGCCGTGAAAGACCTGATCGCTGAAGGCAAGGTGCGCCACTTCGGCCCGTCCGAGGCTGGCGCCGAGTCGATCCGGCGCGCCCTCGCCGTGCAGCCGGTGACTGCCCTCCAGAGTGAATATTCATTGTGGTGGCGCGAACCCGAGCGCGAGATCCTGCCAACCCTCGAAGCGCTCGGCATCGGCTTCGTGCCGTTCAGTCCGCTAGGCAAGGGCTTCCTGACCGGCGCGATCGACCAGAACACGACCTTCGCTAAAGACGATTTCCGCAACATCGTGCCGCGATTCACCCCGGAGGCGCGGCAGGCCAACCAGGCGCTGATCGATGCCCTGGGTGTCATCGCGACGGCCCGGCGGGCCACGCCGGCCCAGGTGGCGCTGGCCTGGCTGCTGGCGCAGAAACCGTGGATTGTCCCCATTCCAGGCACGACCAAGCTGCACCGGCTTGATGAGAACCTCGGCGCGGCGTCCGTGGAACTGTCCGGCGACGAACTGCGCCAGATCCACAGCGCGCTCGATCAGGTCAAAGTCCATGGCGATCGTTATCCCGCAGCGTTGCAGGCACGGGTTGGGCGATGAGTGAGGGAGCACGAAACATGAGAACGTCCATTGCCATTGCAACCCTCGCGCTGTCGATGATGGATGCCGCGGGCGCGGCCGAACCGGACTTGCAGATTTCACGCGCAGCATCGCGCCAGGTCCAGGCGGCGCCGGCGCAAAACTTCACGGGCAGTGTCCAGGTCGAGATGCTGTTCACGCCCACCGGGCCGGACCGCACGTCGGCGGGTACGGTGACCTTCTCTCCCGGAGCGCGCACCGCGTGGCACACGCATCCGCTTGGCCAGACGCTCATCGTCACCGCGGGCGTCGGCCGTGTGCAGCGCTGGGGCGGGCCGGTCCAGGAGATCCGCCCCGGCGACGTGGTGCGCATCCCGCCCAACACCAGGCACTGGCACGGGGCCGCGGCCGACAGCGCGATGACCCACATGGCGATCCAGGAGGCGCGCGATGGCAAGGCCGTGGACTGGTTGGAACAGGTGAGCGACGCGCAGTACAGCGCCGGGATGGCGGCACCGAGACCGGCCGCGCAAGACGCTGCGCAGCCGTCGGTGGCCCAGCGGTGCTTCGGCGACGTGGCGCCCAAGCTGGCGCAACTGACCGACGATGTGCTGTTCGGAGACGTGTGGGCGCGGCCCGGCTTGTCGCCGCGCGACCGCAGCCTGGTCACCGTCAGCGCACTGATCGCAATGAATCGCCCGGACCAGTTGCGCTCGCATATGGCGCTGGCCCGGGAGAATGGTCTTACCGAGGCCGAACTGGTTGAGGCGCTGACGCATCTGGCCTTCTATGCCGGTTGGCCCAGCGCCGTGACCGCGGCCGGCATCGCGCGGGAAACCTTCAACAAGAAGCCACAGTGAAGGAACGGATCCCATGACAGTTCTGAATATCAACGGCCGTGAGCATCCGGTCGATGCCGATCCCGCCATGCCTGTGCTCTGGGCCCTGCGTGACACGCTGGGCCTGACCGGCACCAAGTTCGGCTGCGGCGCCGCGCTGTGCGGGGCCTGTACGGTGCACCTCAATGGCCAGGCCATCCGCTCCTGCGTGACGCCGATCTCGGCGGCGGAAGGACAGAAGCTCCATACCATCGAACAGGTGACCGGCGGCACCGACCGTGTCGGCAATGCCGTTCGCGACGCGTGGGTCAAGCACGACGTGGCGCAGTGCGGCTATTGCCAGAGCGGCCAGATCATGGGTGCCACGGCCTTCCTGAAGTCGCTGCCCAAGGGCAAGCGGCCCAGCGCCTCGGAAATCGATGCCGCGATGGCTGGCAACATCTGCCGCTGCGGCACTTATGCCCGCATCCGCGCTGCCGTCGCCGACGCGGCCCGCGCACTGGCTTGAACAAGGTTGATGATGCAGCCCGATAGCTTCCTCGGAGAACTCCCGCCGGCCCTGCGCCACCTGATCGAACCAGACGACGCGCCGGCCTCCGTGCCCCGGCGTCGCTTCATGAAACTGGCCGGTGCAGGGGGGCTGGCGCTGGGCGTGTTTCCCCTCATTGGCAACAGCCGCGCGGATGCCGCCACGCCGGCAACGTTGAAACCGACGCAGCAGCCCTCCGCGTTCCTGCAGATCGATGCCAACGGCGCGGTCACCGTCGCCGTTAATCGGCTCGAATTCGGCCAGGGCGTCCAGACCGCGTTGCCAATGATCCTGGCCGAAGAGCTTGATGCGGACTGGAGCCGGGTCACCAGTCGCCTCGGCGACAATTCACCGGCGTTCGTCGACCCGACCTCGGGCCTGCATCTCCCGGGCGGTTCGAGCAGCATCCGCAACAGCTACCAGCAATACCGGGAACTCGGGGCTCGCGCCCGGGCAATGCTGCTGGCCGCCGCGGCGGCGCGCTGGAACGTGGACGTCGCCACGCTGCAGACACGCAACGGCCGCGTATCGGGGCCGGGTGGCAGACAAGCCGGTTACGGCGAACTGGCCGATGCCGCCATGGCCCAGCCAGTGCCTGAGACGGTCACGCTCAAGGATCCAAGGGACTTCCGGTTGATCGGCAAGCCTACCGGCCGGCTGGACGCGCGCGCCAAGAGCAGCGGCCGTCAAAGCTTCGGCATCGATATGCGCCTGCCTGGCATGCTGACGGCGGTGATAGCTCGTCCGCCGGTTTTCGGCGCCCGGCTGCGTGCCGTGGACGACCGCGCCGCGCGGGCGGTACGTGGCGTCAAGGGTGTCTTCCGTGTGCCGCTGGATCTGGGAGCCGAGGGCGTGGCCGTGGTTGCCGATAGCTACTGGTCGGCGCGCCAGGGCCGCGAAGCGCTCCAGCTTGACTGGGACGACGACAAGGTCGAGAAGGTGGACAGCACGCGCCAACTGGCCCGGTACCGCGAACTTGCCGGGCAGCCGGGCTCGCGCTGGTTCGACGCCGACATCGCGGCCCTGGCGACGGCACCTCACCGCATCGAGGCGGAGTTCGTGTTTCCTTACCTCGCCCATGCCGCGATGGAGCCGCTCAATTGCACCGTGCAACTGACGGCGGACCGCGCGGAACTCTGGACCGGCTCACAGATGCCGGGCCTTGACGTTACCACTGCGGCCAAGGTGCTGGGCCTCAGGCCCGAGCAGGTGCGCATCCACGTGCAATCGTCGGGTGGCGGCTTCGGCCGGCGGGCGATGGGCAACCGCGACTATGTTGTCGATGCCTGTCGCGTTGCCCGTGCCGCTCGTACGGCAGGACTGAACGCGCCGGTGCGATTGCTCTGGAGTCGCGAAGACGACATGCGCGGAGGCTTCTACCGTCCGATGCACCTGCATCGCGCGCACATCGGCTTCGACCAGCGTGGCCGGGTCCTGGCCTGGGACCATGCCATCGTCGCGCAATCGATCACCGACGGCACGATGTTCGGCGCGTTCATGATCAAGGACGGGATCGACCGAACCGCCGTCGAGGGCATGCGCGAGCCATACCCGCTGCCGATGCGGCTGACGGTGCATCATCCAAAGCTCAATGTGCCAGTGCACTGGTGGCGCAGCGTGGGCAGCACGCATACCGCCTTCGTGATGGAAACACTGGTCGATGAGATCGCGTCGCGCACACGGCAAGATCCCGTGGCTTACCGGCTGAGGCTGTTCGGCGGCCAGCATCCCCGTCATCGGGCGGCGCTTGAGCTTGCAGTCGAAAAAAGCCGGTACGGCAGGAAGCCCTTGCCATCCGGGCATGCCTGGGGCGTGGCGGTGCACCAGTCCTTCGGCACCGTGGTCGCCTACGTGGTCGAAGCTTCCATCCGGGACGGCCGGCCGGTGCTGCATCGGGTAACCGCCGGCGTGCATTGCAACCTGGCGGTCAATCCGCGAACGGTAGAAGCCCAGCTGCAAGGCGCGGCGGTGATGGGTTTGTCGACCTGCCTGCAAGGGGCTGCCATTACGCTGAAGGAAGGGCAGGTCGAGCAGCGCAATTTCGGCGACTTTACGGTCGCCCGCATTACCGACATGCCTGCCTTCGACGTGCACATCGTGCCCAGTGCCGATCCGCCGACCGGCATGGGTGAACCAGGCCTGCCACCGCTCGCGCCGGCGTTCGCGAATGCCATCGCGCGGCTGACTGGCAAGCGGCAACGCGGCCTGCCTTTTCAGCTATAGCCATACGCGGGTATCAGCGAGCGACGGCTCGGGTTCTGAGGATGCTGACATGCTCCAAAATTTTCGTGTTCTTCTTGCCTTGCCACTCATCTGCACAGCGGTCTTCAGCGGCAACGCACTCTCCGCGCCGCGCGCGACAGCCGCGTCCGCGCCGCTTGTGCTCCAGGCCCAGGGCAGCTTCGCGGTCGGCGGCACCGTCGTGCGTAGCCCGGGTACCTACGAACTGGGCAAGGCCGGTCCTGACGGGCAGACGCTGCATGGCGACCATGCGCGCGTGGCTTACCAGATTCCCGTGGACCCGCGCAAGCTGCCCCTGGTGATGTGGCACGGCTTTGGCGAGTTTTCGAAGACGTGGGAGACCACCCCCGACGGTCGCGAAGGATTCCAGACGATCTTCCTGCGCCGCCGCTTTCCGGTGTACCTGCTGGACCAGCCGCGCCGGGGTGGCGCGGGCCGAAGCACCGTCGCCGCGCAAATCGCCGCCGAACCGGATGAACAACGCTGGTTCAACATGTTCCGCCTGGGCGCATGGCCGGACTTCTACCGCGGCGTGCAGTTCTCGAAGGATCCGGAGGCACTGAACCAGTTCTTCAGGCAAATGGTGCCGGATACCGGGCCGTTGGATAACCAGGTGGCGGTCGACGCCGTATCGGCACTCTTCCACCGTATCGGCCCCGGCATCCTGGTCACGCATTCCTACAGCGGCGGGCTGGGATGGCAAGCGGTCATGCGCAACCCGGCCATCCGCGCGGTGGTGTCCTACGAACCTGGCAGCGGTTTCGTGTTTCCGGAAGGGGAGGTGCCTGCGGCAATGCCAAGCCTCACCGGACCCTTGGCCGGCGTGGCGGTGACGATGGCCCAGTTCAAGTCGCTCACGCGCATTCCGATCGTCCTCTACTACGGCGACAACATCCCGACCCAGCCTGGCGCGGACCCGGGGCTGGACAACTGGCGCGTGCGGCTGGCGATGGCGAAGCTGTGGGTCGATGCCGTCAATCGCCATGGCGGCGATGCCAGGCTTGTTCACTTGCCGGACGTCGGGGTACGCGGGAACACGCATTTTCCGTTTTCTGACTTGAACAACTTGCAGGTGGCAGATCTGATGCAGGCGTTCCTGTCGGAGAAAGGGCTCGACTAGGGAAAGCAGTCATTATTGAGCTTTACCTAAATCGCGACACGCTCATCGAGTCTGCCGTCAAGCCCATCACACCGTGCCTTCTTGCCTCCACGAACGTACTCTGCCACGGGCACTCGTCCCAGCAATGACCGCCAAGGCCGCCCGCTATTGCAGAAAGTCGCAGTGCTGATTATTCGGGATGCAGCCCCTCAGCGGGCACGGCCGCTGGCCTTCGGGGCAGATCCGGTGCACCGGCGGGCGCGGGCAGACCAGCGGCCCCAGCGACGCCTCGAAACCGTTGCTGCATCGCGTGCCACCCGCGTTACGCGCGCAGACTTTCAACGTCCGGTCGCCCTCCTCCCGGTATTCCGCATCCACCAGCCCGATCTCCGGCACTACGCGGAAGACCTGTCCGACCACTCCGGCGATCAGGTACTCGCTGCCAGCGGGCAACGGCGCGTCGCACTGCGCCGACAGGAACCCGCAGCGCGGAGAGCTGGCCTCCGGAATCCGGCAGCCGGTCGGTGCGGCCGGCGGAGGCGGCAGCGGCGGCGAGATGCCGCTATGGGTAAAGGCCAGCGGCTCGACCAGGATCTGCACCGTCACATCGCCCTCATCCCGGTTCTGGTTGATACGCAGGTCGCGCTGGCCGGTGTCGAACGGCGCGGACACGGTTCCCACCTGCTCCCAGACCGGGCTGTCGAAGAACAGGAAGGGGCCGTCGCGCTCCTGGACAGTGCAGGTGACCGACACTGGCGGCGCGCCGTCCTGCGCCATCGTGGTGGATAGCGGCACGTCCTCACCGGTATTCCGGCTTACCATGCCGAGCAGTTCCACGTCGGGCTGCTTGCCGATACGGCAGGTCAGCTTCCAGTCGCACACGCCAATCTCCGGGCAGTCATTGACGTGCATCTTCTGGAAACGGACGGCAGTGCGCTGGAAGTCCGGCGGAGGCCGCGGGGGCGGCGACGTGCCGCCGGCGGGCGGCATCGGCTCCGGCGCGTCGCACGCGCCGAAATTCACCACGTACGTTCCCATCTCGGGCAGCGCGGCATCAGGCGTGGCGGCGACCCCGGCCAGTCCCGTCCCGAGTTCGTTGTACGCGCGCGTCAGAATCTGCTCGCGGTGCCCGGACTTGCTGATGTTCATCCACCAGTTGACTGCCGCCGCCGGCGTGGCGCATTCGCCCAGCGGACAGCCCTCGGACGGTGCGCCTGCGCCGCGACCGGTATAGGCAATCTCGCCGATCAGCCGCTGCTTGCCGCCGCAGTAGCCAGCCGCGCTGATGCGGCTGTCAATGGTAGATCCAGTTTGCGGGTTGACGTGGGGATTGGCGCCCCCCGTCCACCACTTGAGGCTGGCGGCGGCGTCGGCATGGCCCTGCGCCACGCTCGTCAGCCTCGCATTGGCGGACAACCCGCCAAGGCCCCGGCTGGTGCGCTCGGCATTGATGAGGCAGCGCACGGCCTCGCGACCGGCGGCGGCCCGCGTGGCCGCGTCCATCTGGGAAGGCGGCGTGTGGATAAGGGCGCCGCAGGTATTGGCGCCCGCCAGCGGCTGGGCGAACAGCGGCGAGGCCAGCACTGTCAAGGTCAACGCCAATGCGAATGCCAGCCATGCCGCCAACCAGGCTCGCCCCTTGGCGACGGGCGCCAACGCGCCCCGCCTGCCGGAACAGGGTGTGTTCATATTCTTCCCCCTTTTCCGCCTTCGCGGAGCCACCGGACGGCGTACTCCCGTTATAGCCCACGCACAGTTGACCGGGGCCACCCCTTTTTTATGCGGGTTCCGGCCCGGCATCGCCACCGTTTGCGGTAATCGACATGATGGCCATGGAGCCTGGCGCAGAGAGCCAGGCAATGACAGCAGCGTTGCCGGCGAGTCGCCGCAAGCGTCGCCGGCGCCTCTTCACGAATGCCGGCTACCCCTCATGATCGCGCTGGCTGCGTCGACCACGGCCGCCAGGGCAAGCATGGCGATGATCACCGTGCAAGCCTGGGGCAGATGGAACAGGGACAGCTCGAAATACAGCATCTGCCCAAGCCCGCCGGCGCCGACAAAGCCAAGGATTGCCGCCACGCGGATATTCGTTTCCCAGCGGTACAGGATGTAGGCCAGGAACTGGGGCCATACGCACGGCAGCGTCCCGTACATGAAGACCAGCGCGGCAGGAGTGCCCCCTTCCATCAGCGCGCGGGCGGGTGCGCGCGGCGCATTCTCCAGCGCCTCGGCGAACAGGCGACCGAGCACGCCCGCGGTATGCAGTGCCAGGGCGAGGGTGCCGGCAAACGGTCCAAGGCCGACTGCGAGCACGGTCAGGGCAGCCCATACCAGCTCGGGGATCGAGCGCAACAGGTTCAGTAGCAGGCGCGACAAGGCGCGCAGCGCATCGCCGTAGAGCCCGGCAGCCGGTAGTGCCAGGCCAAAACCCAGCACCGCCGCGCACAGCGTGCCCACCGCGGAAACCGCGAGCGTTTCGAGCATGCTGCCAGCGGTTCTGGCCAGAAAAGCGGGTGACAGCTGCGGCGGGAAGAACGTCAGCAGGAAGCGCCCCATCTCGGTTGCAGCGTCTGCGGAAAAGAGCTGGCCCAGATCGAGCGACAGATACGCGAAGCTGCCCGAAACCGCGGCGGCCACCGCGATCAGGGTGAGCAGGCAGCGCATGCAGAATTGAGCGGCCTTGGCCTTGTGCGCCATGATTCAGTCGAGCAGCTTGCGCAGGTGCGCGCTGAGCGCGTCCGCCAGCAGGACCAGCAGCAGGAACACTAGCAGGATGGTCGCGGCTTCCCCGCCGTTGAGCAGTTTCATGGCCTGGTCCATCAACTGCCCAAGTCCGCCGGCGCCAACGAAACCCATGACCACGGAAGCCCGGATGGCACATTCCCAGCGGTAGACGGTGTACGAGACCAGCTCCTGCGCGGCATGGGGAAGCAGCCCATAGAACAGTGCCGCCAGGCGCCCGCTGCCGCTGCCAAGCAGGGCATCCACGGCGCGTTGGTCGCTGGATTCGAGGATTTCCGCATAGACCTTTGCCAGCATGCCGCCATAGGTGATGGCCAGAGCGAGCACGCCCGCCGCCGCCCCCAGGCCGAGGGCGCGCACGAAGACCAGTGCCCACACCAGCTCCGGCACCCCGCGCAGCAGCACCAGGGCGCGCACGCCAGCGCGCACCGCCATGCGCAGCTTGCGTCCCCGGCCGGGGCCGATGCGCGACACCGACAGGCTGCCCGTCAAGGCCACGGCCAGAGGTGTTGCGATCACAAAGGCGAGCGCAATGCCCGCGGTGGCGATTGCCAGCGTTTCCAGCGTGGCGTTGACCACAAGCCCGAGGAATCCGGGCGAAACCTCAGGGGGAAGGAAGTTGCGCACGAAGGCGCCCATCACCTTGAGGTTTCCGGTGTCGAACAAGGCTGAAGGGCTGAACCGGGATAGCTGCAACAATGGCCACAGCAGAAGCAGCGCGAGCACCAGGCCGCTGGCGCGCCGCAGCGCCTGGGGATCGCGCGGGTGGGCGGTCATCGGCACGCAGGCCTGGGTCGGGTATCGCCACCGATGGCGGCGCTCGCACCTGCCGCGATGCTCATCAGGGCCTGGCTGCCTTGTACCGGTGGCGACGCGCTTTCGGAGGCATAGAGTTCGCGCAGCAGCGCGTCGGTGACGCGCTCGGCCGGCAGGTCGAAGGCGATCTCGCCCGCCTTCAGGCCGACGATGCGGGGAAACCAGCGCAGCGCCAGGTCCACTGCGTGCAGGCTGGCGACCAGGGGCACCGAGCGTGTATCCGCTTCCTTGCGCAGCTCGCCCAAGGTGAGGTTGGCCAGCACCGGGTCCATCGCCGAGACCGGTTCGTCGGCAAGGATCAATTCCGGGCGCTGGTAAAGCACGCGGGCGACACCCACGCGCTGCAGTTGGCCGCCCGAGAGCTGGTCGCAGCGGTCGAACAGGCGGTCGGCCAGCTCAAGGCGGGCGAGCTGTTCGCCGGCACCATCGATGTCTGCCGGATAGACCAGCGACAGCAAGGATTTCCAGGCGGGCCAGATGCCCAGGCGGCCGGCAAGGATGGCCGTGACCACGCGCTGGCGCGGCGGCATCGGCGGCGCCTGGTGCACCATGCCGATGCGGCAGCGCAACTGCCGCAGGCGTGCGGCGGACACCGCCCAGGGGCTTTGCTCCAGCACCTCCACACGGCCCTCGCTTGGCCGCAGCGACGTTGCCAGCAAGCGCAGCAGGGAGGTCTTGCCGGCTCCCGACGGACCGATGACGGCGATGGGCTCGCCGCGGCCGGCCGCCAGCGTGATCTGGCTGAGCGCACGCTGTCCGTTGGCGTAGCTGATGCTGGCGGCGTCCAGGCGGAAGCTCATCAGACCGGCATCACTGGATCAGGCCCGCGGCCCGGGCTGCGGCCTCGATGCCGTCGTAGTTTTCCGGCCGGGTGGGAATGTACTTGGCGGTCCGCTGCAATGCCATGATCTCCCGCTGCTCGGGATTGGCCGGGTCAAGCCGCAGGAACGCTTCGGTCAGCTTCTTGCGCAAGGCCGGATCGAGCCCGCCGCGCACGGTCCAGTTGTAGTCGTAGTAGGGCGGTGTGACAGCAAATACCCTGACCTTGGCGAGATCCACCTTGCGTTGCTCCACCAGCTTGTCCCACACCGAGGCATTGAGCACGCCGGCGTCGGCCCTGCCGGCCTGCACGAAAGCCACCGTCGCATCGTGGGCGCCCGAATAGGCGACCGTCTTGAAGGCCTTGTCCGGGTCGATGCCGGCCTGCAGCAGGAAGTGCCGTGGCATCAGGTGGCCGGAGGTAGAGGACGGCGCGCCGAAGACGAAGGTGTGGCCTTTGAGGTCGGCCAGCGACTTGATCGCGCTGTTGGCGGTGATGAACTTGCTGGTGAACGCGGCATCTTCCTGGCGCTGGACGATGGGGATGGTGGCTCCCTTCGTCCGGATCTTGCTCTGTACATAGGTAAAGCCGCCCAGCCACGCCATGTCGATCTTGCCGGTGGCCAGCGCTTCGACCACCGCGGCGTAGTCCGTGACGGGCACGAACTTCACCTTCATGCCGGTTTCCTTCTCCAGGTAGTTGCCGAGCGGCGCGAACTTGCGCTGCAGTTCGGTGGGGGACTCGTCGGGAATGGCCGAGACCTTCAGGACAGCCTGGGCACTGGCGAGGCCGGCAAAGCCCAGCAGGGTCAGCGCGGCAAGGCGCTTAAGCAACGGCAACACGGGCGGCTCCTTGCGTCATTTCTCCGATCACGGCAGCGTCTGCGAAGCCTTCCCGGTTAAAGATCTCCAGGATCTCGTCCACGGCTTCCGGTGCGCACGACACCAGCAGGCCGCCGCTGGTCTGGGGATCGGTCAGCAGTGCCTTCTGGCTTGGCGTGACCGACGTGGACAGGTCCACCTCGCTGCCGTAGCTGGCCCAGTTGCGCCCCGATGCGCCGGTCACCAGCCCTTCGGCGGCCATGCGCTCGACCCGCGGCAGCAGCGGAATCCGCCCCATGTCCAGCCGCGCGCCGACGCCCGCGCCACGGCACAGCTCCAGCAGGTGGCCGAGCAGGCCGAAGCCGGTCACGTCGGTCAGCGCGTGGACAGCCGGCAATTCGGCCAGCAGCCGGCCGGGCGTGTTGAGTTTGGTGGTGCAGGCAATCAGTTCTTGATAGCCGGCCGCGTCGAGCTTGTCCTTCTTCACCGCGGCGGACAACACGCCCACGCCCAACGGCTTGCCGAGGATCAGCTTGTCGCCCGCCTTGGCGCCGCTGTTCTTCTTGACCCGGTTCGGGTGCACCAGACCAAGGACCACCAGCCCGTAGATCGGCTCAAGGGAATCGATGGTGTGGCCGCCCGCGACCGGGATGCCCGCCTGGGCGCAGATCGATTCGCCGCCTTCCAGGATCTTGCCGATGACCTCTGGCGGAAGCTTCTCGATAGGCATGCCGACCAGCGCCAGCGCCATGATCGGGGTTCCGCCCATGGCGTAGACGTCGGAGATGGCGTTGGTGGCGGCGATACGCCCGAAATCGTACGGATCGTCCACCACCGGCATGAAGAAGTCCGTGGTGGCGATCAGGGCCTGGCTGTCATTGAGCTGGTAGACCGCCGCGTCGTCGCTGGTTTCCTTGCCGACCAGCAGGGCTGCCGGAGCGGGGAAGCCGACCGAATTCCTGAGGATTTCAGAAAGCACACCGGGGGCAATCTTGCACCCACACCCGCCGCCGTGGGAAAAGGCGGTGAGCTTGATCTTTGCGTTGTTTGGCTGGTCCACTGCGGGGCTCCGAGTCATTCTGGTTTCAAGGCGTTGGCGACAAGTTTACTCACTTCCGACCGTTCCCGCGCCGGCGCAAACAGCGGCGCGCGAAGTGCGCATTGCTGCCGCAGGCGGTCCAGGAACCCGGCATCCCGGCTGGTGCGTTCCAGCACCAGCGCAAATTGCGCGGCGTCACCCAACGGAAAATAGCCTTCGTAGTCACGGCCCAGCATGCCGACGTTGCCCGGGATGCGGCTGGCCAGCACCGGCACGCCGCTGGCGACGGCCTCGATGATCACGTTGGCGCCGCCTTCCATGGCGCTGGAGATCACCATGGCCTGTGCTTTCCGGATGTGCTGGAGGGTTTCGTCATGAGGCAGGCTTCCGAGCCAGACATAGCGCCGCACGCCGGGCCAGGCTCGTGCTTCCAGCGCAAGGGCCTCCTGCTGATATGCGTCATCCAGCGCGCCACCGATGTGGATCAGGCGCACGCGCGAATCGTCGGGAAGCAGCGAGAGCGCGCGCATGGGCGTCAGCGGGTCTTTTTCCGCCCGCATGTGGCCGACCAGCACGACCTCGAAGTGATCCGGGCTGGGCGCCGCGGGTGCGCATGCCGGGGCAGACTGGTAGATCACCCGGCACCGGGCGCGATGCGCTGCCGCCAGCTCGGCCAGCCCTTCGTCCTGCAGCACCACCAGGTGGGTGGCGAGTTCGAGCGAGCCCTGGGCCGATGCATCGGTGCGGATGTCGCGGTACAGATCGGTGCCGGTCAGCACGACGATCAGCGGACGATCCGGACAAGCCTCGGCGAACCTGGCGATGGACTCGGCCGAGCGTCGGGCGTGCAGGGCGATCAGGCAGTCGGGCAGGGCGCCGCCCGGGCTGGCCGTCGACCATTCAGCCGCCAGCGTGACATCGTAGTCCCCCTGCAGGAACCGGGCCCAGCGATTGGCGGTTTGCCAGTTGCCATTGTTGGCTTTGCGCAGCGCCGGACTGATAATCGCGACGGTGGCCTTGGGAGGACGCATGACGACAGGTTCTGAGGGGGCGGCAGCAAGAAGGATAAACAAGTTCGAGCTGGATGCGGCGTTTGCCGATGCGCACCGGCGCACCTGGGCCGTGCTTGAGGAGCTATCGCCGTCCCAATGGCAGGTTCCTTATGACGCGGGAATCAATCCGCCCTTGTGGGAGTATGCCCATATCGCCTGGTTCACGGAGCAATGGGTGCTGCGGGCGCCACGTGCCGGCCAGGACGGCCGCTGGGTGGCCAGCCTCCCGTCCATGCTGCCGGACGCCGACCGCCTCTTCGATTCCATGCGCGTCGCGCACCGGGACCGATGGCATCTTGCGCTGCCCCGGCTCCCCGAGATTCGCGACTACGCAGCCGCCGTGCTGGAGCGCGTTCGCGCCAGGCTCGCCACATCGGACGATACCGACGCAGCGCTCTATTTTTTCCGGCTCGCCTTGTTCCACGAAGACATGCATGCGGAGGCGCTGACCTATATGCGCCAGACGCTCGATTATCCGCTGCATGCCCCGCTCGGCATGCCTTCCATTGCGCCAGGCGCCGGCTCGGCAGCCGCAGGCGGCGAGACGTTCCCGATGGGGTCGCCCATCGGGGGCGACGGCTTCGTCTTCGACAACGAGAAGTGGTCCCACCCGGTTCACATCGCCCCTTTCCACATCGATCGCACTTGCGTCAGCAATGCCGCATTTGCGGAATTCGTGGCCGCCGGCGGCTACCGCGACCATCAATGGTGGTCCGACGACGGACGCGCATGGCTGCAACAGAGCAGGCTGGCATGTCCGGTGCGCTGGCGCCGGACAGCCGGCGGCACCCCGGGGCAATGGGCGTTGCGCTGGTTCGGGCAGTGGGTGCCGCTGCCGCCCGAACAGCCGGTGTGTCATATCAACGCCTACGAGGCGGAAGCCTATTGCCGCTGGGCCGGCAAGCGCTTGCCCACGGAAGCCGAATGGGAGTATGCGGCAACGCATGGCCTGATCCGCTGGGGTAGCGCCGTGTGGGAATGGACGGCAGATCCTTTCGTGCCCTATGCAGGGTTCTCGCCCGACCCCTACCAGGAATATTCCGCCCCCTGGTTTCACACGCATCGCTCGGTTCGCGGCGGATCGTTCGCCACCCATGCCCGCATGCAGCATCCTCGCTACCGGAACTTCTACCTGCCGCACCGCAGCGACCTCTTCGTCGGATTCCGCTGTTGCGGTTGAGGGGGTGGGCGTCTCCACGCGCCGACCGCTACGGGTTCAACAACGGACATGTGCCCGCTGGAGGTAGCTTTTCCACCAAGGGCGGAGTCGCCAACTGGCTCATCGAAACGTGAGCCACGTTCCATTAGCCCAACGCACGTACCCATTTCTACGGTAACTCCCCGGTAGCTCGTTGGCGCCACGAGCAGACCCCTCTCCCTTGGGGAGGGGACGGCCCCTGCCGGGGCGCACATCATGCTGTCATCTGTGCAAGCGTATGCGCAGCCGCCTGGACAAACAGCATGGAACGCAAGCGCACCAGCAAAATGGCTTTACCGGCAGCTCTCGCCGCACCGATTTACGGGCGTGTCGCGGCCAAGGACCTGGCCACCCGCCTCGGGGTCGCCACGTCAACCATTTCGCGCGCCTTCGACAAGCGCTCGCGCATCTCCGACGAAATGCGGCGGCGCATCATCGCCATGGCGGACGAGGTGGGCTATCGGCCCAATGCGATCGCGCGCTCGCTGAACCAGCGGCGATCCGGCATCGTCGCGCTCGTGATGGGAGGGCTGGCCAACCCCTTCTATGCCGAAGCCCTCGAAGCGTTCTCGTCGCAGCTTCAGCGGGCCGGCCGGCAACTTCTGCTCTTCGTCGCCTCCGAAGGCAGCGATGCGGACGACCTGATGCCGCAACTCCTGCAATACCAGGTTGATGCCATCGTCGTCACCGCGGCGCGGCTGTCGTCGCGGATGTCGGAACTGTGCGAGCGCCAGGGTGTGCCCGTGGTCTTCATGAACCGTCGTGTCGACGACCCGACCGTGTGGTCGGTCTGCTGCGACAACGAGCGTACCGGCGCGGCGGTAGCCGGGCACCTGGTCGCGAATGGCCGCCGGGCCTGCGCCTTCGTGTCGGGCGACCCGAGCGTCTCCACTACATCCGACCGCCTGCGTGGCTTCGAACGCGGACTGGCAGCACATGGCCAGCGCCTGGCTGCATGCGTGCGAGGCGGCTACACGTATGAGGGGGCCCGTGCCGCGGCGGCCGATCTGTTCGCTGCCCGCAAGCCGCGCGTCGATGCCGTGTTTTGCGCCAACGATGTGATGGCCCTCGGCGTGTTGGGCTACCTGCGAACCAATACTTCCCTTCGTGTCCCGCAGGACGTGGCGGTGGTCGGCTTTGACGACATCAAGGCTGCGGCCTATCCGGAGAACGGCCTGACCACGGTGCGCCAGCCGGTCAGCGAGATGATCGATCGCGTGGTCCGCTTGCTCGATGAAGGCCGCCCACAGGGGCCCGCTTCGGAGGCACTGCGCGAGATACCGGGTCGCCTCATCGTCCGATCCACCGCCTAGGGCCCGGAAAAGCCCTGCAAATTCGACCCGCCTCGGGCGGCAACCAGTTCCAGATCCAAAGGAAATCACATGATCGACGTCATCAAGAGAGGCCAGTCGGCCCAGGCCAAGGCCAGCAACCAGGCGCAGGTTCGCACCACTGTCGAAGGTATCCTCGCTGACATCGAACAGCGCGGCGACGTCGCGGTGCGCGAGTATTCGCAACAGTTCGACGCGTGGTCGCCGGATAGCTTCCGGCTTACGCAGGCGCAGATCGACGCATGCATCGCCAGCCTGTCCGCACAGACCCTGGACGACATCAGGTTTGCACAGGCGCAGATCCGACGCTTTGCCCAGATCCAGAAGGACTCGATGCATGACGTCGAGGTCGAGACGCTGCCGGGCGTGGTGCTCGGCCATCGCAATATCCCGGTCAATTCGGTCGGCTGCTACATTCCCGGCGGCAAGTATCCGTTGATCGCCAGCGCGCATATGAGCGTGCTGACCGCCAAGGTGGCCGGGGTCAAGCGCGTGATCGCCTGCGCGCCTCCGTTCGCAGGCAAGCCGTGCCCCGAGATCGTGGCGGCCATGCATCTGGCGGGCGCCGACGAGATCTATTGTCTCGGCGGCGTGCAGGCGGTGGCCGCGATGGCCACCGGCACGGAAAGCATCGCCGGCGTCGACATGATCGTCGGCCCGGGCAACGCCTACGTAGCCGAGGCGAAGCGCCAGCTCTACGGCCGCGTCGGCATCGACCTGTTCGCCGGCCCGACCGAGACGCTCGTGATCTGCGATGACACCGTGGATGCCGAACTCGTCGCGGTCGACCTGCTGGGCCAGGCCGAACACGGTCCCACTTCACCCGCGTATTGTGTGACCACCAGCAAGAAGATCGCGCAAGCGCTGCCTGCCGCGATCGATCTGGTGCTGTCCCGCCTGGACACCGCACCGGTGGCGAGCGCCGCCTGGCGCGACTACGGCGAGATCCACCTCTGCGACACCGACGAGGAAGCACTGGAAGTGGCGGAGCGGCTGTGCTCCGAGCATGTGCAGGTCATGACCAGGGACCCCGACTGGTATCTCCAGCGCATGACCCGCTACGGCGCGCTCTTCCTCGGCCACCGCACCAACGTGAGCTACGGCGACAAGGTGATCGGCACCAACCACACCCTGCCCACGATGGGTGCGGGCCGCTACACCGGAGGGCTGTGGGTGGGGAAGTTCATCAAGACACACACCTACCAGCGCGTGCTGACCGACGAGGCGAGCGTGATGGTCGGCGAGTATTGCTCGCGCCTGTGCGGCTACGAGCATATGTCCGGCCACAAGGAGCAGGCCGATATCCGTGTGCGTCGCCTGAAGGGGGCGGCCTGAATCCATGATCAAGCCCGAGCCGCAAAGCCGTAGCGCCTATCGCCACTTTCGCGAGATCACCACGCGGTGGATGGACAACGACGTCTACGCGCACGTCAACAACGTCGTTTACTACAGTTGGTTTGACACCGTGGTGAACGGCTGGCTGCTGGAAAAGAAGGTGCTGGATTTTGCCGACAGTCCCGCTGTCGGCCTCGTTGTGGAGACTGGTTGCAGCTATTTCTCGTCGATTGCCTTTCCCGACCTCGTGCATGCCGGGTTGCGCGTGGCGCGGTTGGGCACGTCGAGCGTGCGCTATGAAGTCGGCCTGTTCGCCAACGACAACGAGCAAGCCTCGGCGCAAGGACACTTCGTGCACGTCTATGTTGACCGCGTCACGCGCCGTCCGGTGCCCATGCCTGCGGCACTGCGCAGGGCGCTCGAAACCATCCAGGTGACACCGTGAACGACTTCAGGGATTCAGGCAGTCCCGCGCCGCGTGCGCAACGCATGGAGGCCTTGCGCGCCTGAGGCGCGGGGCGGCCGCTCAAGCACAACGAAGGGAGGAGACAAGTCATGATCAAGCGTATGAAATCGTTGCTCGCCATTGCGGCCGCAGCCTCCACGCTGGCGGCACCGCCGCTGGCGCAGGCGCAGCAGGCCGCGCAAGGTCAACCGGGCCAGCAGCGCAAGCCCAACATCCTGGTCATCTGGGGCGACGACATCGGCTGGCAGAACGTGAGTGCCTATGGCATGGGCACCATGGGCTACACCACGCCGAACATCGACCGCATCGGCATGGAGGGCATCCGCTTCACCGACCACTACGCGCAGCCTTCGTGCACGGCCGGCCGCGCGGCCTTCATCACCGGCCAGCATCCCATCCGGTCGGGCATGACCACCGTCGGCCTGCCGGGCGACAAGCTCGGCATCCAGGCCGCTTCGCCGAGCCTTGCATCAGTCCTCAAGCAGGCCGGCTACCGAACTGGCCAGTTCGGCAAGAACCATCTGGGGGACAACAACCCGAACCTGCCGACGGTCCATGGGTTCGACGAGTTCTACGGCAATCTCTACCACCTCAACACCGAGGAGCAGAACGAGTACCTGGATTACAAGAACTACGCCGCCAGCTATCCCGGCGGAGACAAGGCCTTTGCGAAGCGATTCGCCACGCGTGGCGTGCTCCACTCATGGGCAACGGACCGGGACGACCCGACGGTCGATCCGCGCTTCGGCCGCGTCGGCAGGCAGAAGATCGAGGACACGGGTCCGCTCACCATGAAGCGCATGGAGAATTTCGACGGCGACGAGCTGATTCCCCGGGCGATTGAGTTCATGAAGGCGTCGAAGAAGGAGGACAAGCCATTCTTCGTATGGCTTAACACCACGCGCATGCACGTCTACACACACCTCGACGACAAGTGGCGCCACGCCGCGGCGAAGTATACGCACGAGGACGACCTGCATGGCAGCGGCATGCTGCAGCATGACCACGACATCGGCACGGTGCTCGACTTCCTGAAGAAGAACGGCCTGGACGAGAACACCATCGTCTGGTACTCCACCGACAACGGTCCGGAGCACTCGTCGTGGCCGCATGGGGCGACTACGCCTTTCCGTGGCGAGAAGATGACCACTTACGAGGGCGGGGTACGGGTGGTTTCGATGCTGCGCTGGCCCGGCGTGGTCAAGCCCGGGCAGATCAAGAACGGCATCCAGGCGCATCAGGACATGTTCACGAGCTTCGCAGCGGTAGCCGGCGTGCCGGACGTCGTCGAGCAGATGAAGACAGAGAAGAAGCAGTATATCGATGGCGCCAACAACGTCGGCTACTGGACCGGCAAGTCGGCGGAGAGCGCGCGTCGCGACTTCATCTATTACTATGAAGACAAGCTGACGGCCATTCGCATGGGTCCGTGGAAGTTCCATTTCGCCACCAAGGAGGACTACTACGGCACCATGGCGCCGCGCTCTGTCACGATGCTGTTCAACCTGCGCAGCGATCCGTTCGAGAGCTACGACAGCAAGGACTCGTATGGCCACCTCATCCAGAAGGCGTCGTGGCTCTCCGGACCGATGAGCGAGCTGCTGGCGAACCACCTGAAGACGCTCGCCGACTATCCGCCGGTACAGCCCGCCAAGTCGTTCGACCGCTCGAACCTGGTGCAGGACTTCCTGCGCCGGCAACAGCAGCTGCGGCAGCAACAGGGGCAGCAACCGGGGCAGCAGCCGGGGCAGCAGCCGGCACCCCAGCAATTTCCCCACGATGGAGTCGCTCGTCGTTGCCATCTTCGATGACTTTCGTGCCGAGGCGCGCAGGCGGCTGGTGCAAGAGCTTCAGGCGCTGCCGCCATCGACGAAGCTGTTCGACGGCATCATGCTGTTGCTCGGTATCGGCATCCCGATGCTGCACAAGTGGGTGCAGCTTGACCGCGAACTGTTCATCAAGTCATCCCACTACGACGAACTGGTGCGGCTGGACCTGGTGAAGCCGGAGGAGTACTGGACGTCCCTGGCGACGGACGCGCTGATGAAGCGGTTTCCCGACGACGTGCTGGTCCGGGATCTGGCGAAGACGCGGTTCCTGGCATTTCACACCATTCTGGCCCTGCCGCGGGCGATGGCGCTCATGCGCCCGGAATACCTGGCCGAGCCCGATACGCAGAGGCTGCTGGCGCGCATGCTGCATGCCCTGCTGACGAGCGTTGATTGAAGTGGCCCGCACGCATCGCCAACGCCGCGCGCATGAAGTATCTTTTACAAAGGCGAGGCGCGCCAGCCGCCGGAAGGCCCGGCGGGGCTTGTGCCAGGGCCGTGGATCGGTTCTTGCATGGCAGGCTGTGCCCGAGCCGTGACAGGAGCGCGCCATGTCCGAAGCACTTCGATACTCGCTTTGCCGATTCTTCATCGCCTGCTGCCTGGGTATCGCGGCCTGCGGCGGGGGCGGGGGAGACGGGGGTGGTGACAGCGCCAGCGGCACCGGCACGCTGACGCTCTCCATCTCCGGCCTGCCGTCCGGGACGTCGGCGGCCATCACGGTATTGGGGCCCGGCCAGTTCCGCCAGACCGTGACCCAGTCGACCACGCTGTCCAACCTGACTGCTGGCAGCTATACCGTCACTGCCGCCAGTGTGCTGACGGGCAGCGCGCTCCTCAAGCCGCAGCCGCCTTCGCAGACCGTGGGGGTGACCGCGGGCGGCAATGCTTTGGCAAGCGTGGCCTACGGTTCGCCGGAAACGTTGCAGCTGTCGCTGACGCAGGTTGCCGGCGGATTTTCCGCGCCTATCTTCCTGACCGCGCCCCTCGGCGATTCGCGCCTGTTCGTGGTCGAGCGGGCCGGCCGCATCCGGATCGTGCGCAACGGCGCAACGGTCGCTACGCCGTTCCTCGATATCGCCGCGCTGACGACGACCGATGGCGAGCGCGGGTTGCTGTCGATGGCGTTCGATCCCAACTATGGGACCAACGGCCGCTTCTACGTCTATTACACCGACGCCAATGGGGCCATCACCATCGCCCGCTACAGCGTATCGGCCGCGAATCCGGATATCGCCAATGCATCCGGCACCGTGCTGCTGTCGATCCCGCACGGCACCTTCTCCAACCATAATGGCGGCCAGCTCGCGTTCGGCCCGGACGGCATGCTCTATATCGGCACGGGCGACGGCGGCGGCAGTGGCGATCCGTCGGGCAACGCCCAGAACCCGGGAACGCTGCTCGGCAAGATGCTGCGCATCGACGTCAGCGGCGCCTCCGGCTACGGCTTGCCTGCCGGCAATCCCTTCATCGGCCAGCCCGGCAGCCGCGGCGAAATCTGGGCCCTCGGCATGCGCAACCCGTGGCGGTTCTCGTTCGACGCCGGCTTGTTGTATATCGCCGATGTCGGCGAGGACCAGCGCGAGGAAGTCGACGTGGCGCTGGCCACCAGCGCGGACCTGAACTACGGCTGGAACCGCACCGAGGGCACCGCCTGCGTGGGTGCGGCCACGTGCGACAATACCGGGCTGACCATGCCGGTCTTCGAATACGGCCATGAAGCGGGCGGTTGTGCCATCGTCGGCGGCTATGTGTACCGGGGCAGTGCCAGCCCGGTGCTGCATGGGCGGTACTTCTATTCCGACCTTTGCACGGGCAAGCTGCTGAGCTTCATGTATCGCGACGGGGTTGTCGCCGAACAGGTCGACTGGAACGTCACGATCCCGGGCAGTGTGTTCTCCTTTGGCGTGGATGACGCGCAGGCGCTGTATGTGCTGGCCGATCCGGGCACGTCGGTGACGAGCGGGCGGGTCTATTGGATCGATGTGTCGGGCGGCACGCCTTAACGGCGGGGCTCAGGAGCACTGCGCTTCGGGCAGGGGCTCCTGGCCGTTTGTATCACAGCAAATCTGCCAGCCTCTGGCGGCATAGGCTCACGAACTGCTGTGCCGCCGTCGATTGGCCTTGTGCCGGATGGAATGCCAGGATTGCCCGGAATCGAACGGGAGCGGTGAGTGGTACGCTGCGCAGCCCGAGCGCTACGTAGCTACGGGCCACCAATGGATTGGTGATCGCAAGGCCAGCACCGGCCAGGGCCAGTGAGCACTGCGTGTGGCTGTACGGTGTTGTTGCCACGAAACGCGGCTCGATGCCGGACTCGGAAAAGCACGCTTCCAGCCGGCGTTGCGCAGGATCCGAAGCGTCCAGGCCGATCAACGGAACCTCGACCAAATCCTCAATGCCGACTTTCGCGCGCGCCGCGAAAGGATGCGTCGCGGGAGCGACGCAAACCGCCTGCACTGCGTAGAACTCGGACGCGGTCAGGCCGCTGGTGTCCGCCTCGTCGCCCATGAACGCGATATCGAGTTCGCGCTGAAGCAGGCGCTCGCGCAAGCCCCTGGAGCTGTCGACCTCCAGCTGGCAACGAACGCGGGGGTGGTTGTGGATGAAGTCCGCCACCGATGACGGCATTACGCTGGAGGCCATGGCGTGCAAGGCCCCGACGCGCAGGACCGTATCTTCATAGGAACGCAACTGATCTATCTTGCGCTGCACGGCGTCAAGGCCGACATAGACGCGCTCGACTTCGTCGATCAAGGACGCCGCCTCGGGCGTGGGCACCATACGCCCTTTGGTTCGGTCGAACAGCCTTAACCGCGCTGCCTGTTCAAGCTGCAGCACGATCTGTGTCACGGCGGGCTGGCTGATGTGCAGGGCTTCGGCGGCCCGGCGCGCCGATCCGAGGCGCATGACCATGCGAAACACCTCGATTTGCCGGGCGCTGATCACGATGTCGGCGGCTGTCCCCATACCCAACCTATAAGTTTTACTTAATTCGATAATCGGAATGCCTGCGCTGCCCAGGCGTGACATCACATAGACTCGGGTCATGACCACTTGGGCTTTCATCATGCGCGCCAGCCGCTACCCGCATCTGACCGAACCGCTTGTCAATCCGGCGATGCATGCCCTGCAATGCATTACCTGCCACGCTCAATATCCAGTCAGTGACATGCCGGAAGGGTGCCCGAACTGCGCCAGCGCCGGCCGGCCCAGCAGTCTCGAAGTCGCCTACCAGCACCAAGCACTGGATTTTGCACCAAGAAGCGGAAGTTATACATGGTGGCATTGGCAGCCGTACCTGGAAGGCGTGTCTTTAGGGGAGGGCGCCACGCCATGCGTACCGGTGCCAACCCTGGCGTCGCTGGCGGACGTGGCGTCGGTCTGGATCAAGAATGAAGGCGCAAATCCGACCGGCTCGCACAAGGATCGCATGTCGGCGCAGGCCGTAAGCCGGGCTCTGGATATTGGCGCGAGCGAGGTGGTGCTGGCGTCAAGCGGCAACGCCGCAGTCTCGGCCGCGGCCTATTGCGCCGCCGCGGGACTGGCCTGCGAAGTCGCGACCTACCAGGCGCTTTCGTCTGTTTTCGATGCGGCGTTGCGTTTTTACGGGGCGCGGCGTGTCATCTGCGACAACGGTCACGCGCGATGGGCGCATGTCCGCCGCCGCGTCAGGGACGAGGGCGCCTTTGCGCTGACCAACTACAGCGTGCCCGCAGTGGGTAGCCCGGTATTTGGTGTGGAAGGTTACCGTGCTGTCGCACTGGAGTGGGTGGCGCAAGGATGCCGCCCCGACCATGTCATGGTGCCAACGGCGCGGGGGGATCTGTTGTGGGGCATCTATAGCGCGCTACGGGACCTGGTCACGCTGGGGCACCTCCCGAGGATGCCCCGCCTCTGGGCGATCGAGCCGTTCCCGCGGCTGTCGCGCGTGCTGGCGGGCGCGCCGCAGCAGTCCGACTTCCCGGGCACGACCCAGCAATTCTCCACGGCCGGCTCGACCGTGACCGCGCAGCAGGTCCACGCCGTCAGGCAATCGGGCGGCGGCGCGGTTGTCATCGACGACGCGGCAGCACGCGACGGTACCCTCCGTCTCGCTGCGGCCGGATTCTGGGTCGAGCTGTGCGCGGGAGCGGGGTTTGCCGCCACGCAAGCACTGCGCGCCGACGGGCGTATCGCCAGGACGGAAGCTGTCATGCTGATGCTGACTGCACGCGGCGATCGCGATCCGGGACAAGCTTGATTTACAGACAATATTCGGAGCCACCCATGAACTTGCGTTCTCTGTTGACTGCCATCACATTCGGCCTCGCGGCTCAGGTACCGTCGGCCCTGGCCGCCTATCCTGAAAAGCCGATCCGATTGATCGTGCCCTGGGCTGCCGGCGGCAGTACCGATGCGCTGGCCCGTGCGGTCGCGCAGCGAATGAGCGAATCGATGGGCCAGCCCGTAGTCGTCGACAATCGCGCCGGCGCCTCCGGCCGCATCGGCGCCGACATCCTGGCAAAGTCGGCCCCCGACGGCTACACGCTGGGCGTCATTGAACTGGCTCACACCGTGGCACCGTCAGTGTTCCGGCAGATGCCATACGACGTGTTGCGCGACTTCACGCCGGTTTCACTGCTTGGCGAGGCGCCGCTCATCCTGTTCGCGGATAGCACGCATTATCGCGCTGGCGACGTCCAACGCTTCCTCGCGGACTCACGCAAGGCAGGAACGCCGCTGCAGCTTGCCACCAGCGGGAACGGCACGATCAGCCATCTGGCCGCCAAGATGCTTGAAGCACAGGCGGGTATCCCGGTCGATGCCGTACCGTACCGGGGCTCGGCACCCGCGCTGACCGATGTGTCCGCCCAACTGGTCAAAGGCCATTTCGCCACGCTGGCAAGCGGCAGCAGCCTGCTTGGCGGTGGCAAGATCGCGGCGTTGATGGTGACGGGTCCGGTGCGCGTGCCTTCGCTTCCCGGTGTTCCGACCGCAGCCGAAGCCAGGCTGCCGGGAATGCAGGTCAGCCAATGGTGGGCCCTGGTGGCTCCCGCGCGGGCACCGTCTGCCGTCGTGAGCAGGCTTGCGGACGAAGTCCGTTCGGCATTGGCGAATCCGCAGACCAAGGCACGGCTCGACAGCCAGGGTATCGACCTCAAAGCCTCCTCGCCTGCTCAACTCGGAGATCGGCTGCGCGCAGAGACGGATCGCTGGGCGAATCTGGCGAAGGAAGCTGGCATTCAACCCGAATGACGAGGCGAAGTACCCGGGAATGCCACGGTGCTTACGTAGTGGTCACGCACAGCGGTGTCGTGCTGGGGCACTGCCGGCGATCAGGGGTAGGCTAGCCCCTGCCACGGCGCCGTCGCCCACGGGCCGCCACGCCGGCAGCGGCACCTGAAGACCCTGGCTGGACCATGTCCGCAGGAATCATCGCAGCGGCGCTTTGCGCGATCTTGCCACGCAGCCATGCGTGGGCGCTGTCTCCCTGGCTTCGTGCGTGCCAAATCAGTTCAACGGGAAACGAGGGGAAGGCAAAGGGCAGCGGACTCGCAGCCAGGCCGAACATCGGCGCGTAGTGCCGCGCAACGATGGCCGGAACCGTGGCCATCAGCGGTGCGCGCGCCACGGTCGCGAAGAGTGTCAGGAAGTTCGGGGCGGCGAGGACAGGTTCGATCTCCACGCCCGCCTCGGTCAGCGCGTCCTCAAGATACCCAAGCAGATTGCTCTTGGCGGAGTTGACATCCTTATATGAACACCGCCCGGAT
>NZ_JFJW01000179.1:0-23005 GCF_000611125.1 Cupriavidus sp. SK-4 | reverse complement strand
CGCCCGGCCAGCGGGCGTGCGGCGGCCGGGCGCCGTAACCGATGAGATCGCGTGGATAGCGGGACTGGAGCATGGTGGTGGAGTCGGAAATGGGTCGGGAAGTCATAAGGTTCAGTTCAGCGCATAAGGGGCCAGCATGCCCGCATACGCCTTGGGCAGCGGCCGCGCCCAGTCGCCGCGCTTGCTGGTGCCCAGGCGCACCGAGACCAGCGCCTCGGCCATCTTGACCGCGCACACCACGCCGTCGATCACCGGCGCGCCGATGGCGTCGGCGATCTCGTCGCACAGGTCGGTCATGCCGGCGCAGCCCAGCACGATGCATTCGCTGCGGTCTTCAACCAGCGCCTGGCGGCAGGCCTCGGTGATGATGCGGCGCGCGTCCGAGCCCGGGCGCTCCAGTTCCAGCACCGGCAGGTCGCAGGCGCGCACGTTGTTGCAGAAGCGTTTCATGCCGTAGCGCTCGGCCAGGTGCCAGGCGATATTGCAGGTGCGCGCCAGCGTGGTCACCACGCTGAAGCTGCTGCCGACCACGCTGGCCATATGCATGGCGGCCTCGGCGATGCCGATCACCGGTCCGCGCGCCACCTCGCGGGCGGCGTACAGGCCGGGGTCACCGAAGCAGGCAATGACGTAACCGTCCACGCCTTCCTGTTCGCCGGCCAGGATTTCATCGAGGATGCCGGGCACGGACAGGGCTTCGTCATAGTGGCTTTCGATGGAAGCCGGTCCCATGCGCGGGCTGACCGCGCTGATGCGCGTGCCCGGTGCCGCCACGGCGACGGCGCACTGCCCGATCTTGTCGGTCATGCTCTGGGTGGTATTGGGGTTGATGATCTTCAGCTTCATGGGCGCGGCTCTGCTAAGTGCGGTCGAAATCGTGCAGTCGAAAGAATGGTTCCGGAGATCAGGCCTGGCTGGCGGCGCGGCTGCCGAAGTGGCCGGGCATCATGCGCGGCGCCAGTTGCCGGTACAGCACCAGCGCAATGCCCATGCCGATAAACCAGCTGTAGTTGGCCGCGGACTGCCAGGCCGGCACTACCACGCACAGGATCGGGATGATGGCCGCCGGGATCATGGTGGCCACCGCCGCCGGGTTGAAGCCGTTGCGGTACCAGTAGCGGCCGCGCGGGTTCAGCGTGTACAGGTCGTCGACGTCGACATGCTGGCGGCGCACCAGGTAGTAGTCAGCAATCAGGATGCCGAACAGCGGGCCGATGAAGGCGCCCAGCACGTCCAGCGTGTAGTGGATCACCGCCGGGTTGTTGTACAGGTTCCACGGCGTGATGAAGATCGACGCCACGGCCGCGATCATGCCGCCGGTGCGCCAGCTGATGTGCTTGGGCGAGACGTTGGAGAAGTCGAATGCCGGCGAAACAAAGTTGGCGACGATATTGATGCCGATGGTGGCGGTCATGAAGGTGAACGCGCCCAGCAGCATGGCGAAGGTGCTGTCGATATGGCTGACGGTCTCCACCGGGTCCGTGATCAGCTTGCCGAACACCGGCAGCGTGGCCGAGGTCGTGATCACGGTCAGCAGCGAGAAGCCCAGGAAGTTGACCGGCAGGCCCCAGAAATTGCCGCGCTTGACCGACTTGAAGTCCTTGGCATAGCGAGAGAAGTCGCCGAAGTTCAGCATCGGGCCGGAGAAATACGACACCACCAGCGCGATCGCGCTCAGCATCACCGGCACCGCTTCCCAGCCGCTGTATTTGACGAAGCTCAGCGTGAAATTGACGTTCTCCCAGCCGGCCTTGTTCACCAGCCAGATCGCCAGCGCGATCATCACCACGTAGACCGCCGGGCCGGCCCAGTCGATGAACTTGCGGATGGTCTCCATGCCGGTCCAGAACACCAGCGCCTGCAGCACCCAGAGCACCATGAATGCGCCCCAGCCCAGCGTGGAGAGCCCGGCAAAGCCGTGCAGCTTCACGTCGGCATACGGCGCCAGCGCGGGAAAGAAGTGCAGCGCCAGCAGCAGGAACGCGCTGGAAGCCAGGTAGGTCTGGATGCCGTACCAGGCCACTGCGATCAGCCCGCGGATCACCGCCGGGATGTTGGCGCCGAGCACGCCGAACGAGGCCCGGCAGATCACCGGATAGGGTGTGCCGGTCACCTGGCTGGGCTTGGCCACCAGGTTGCAGAAGAACTGCACGATCAGGATGCCGACCAGCAGCGACACCAGCACCTGCCAGCTGGTCAGCCCCAGCGCGAACAGGCTGCCGGCAGTGATGTAGCCGCCCACGCTGTGCACGTCCGACATCCAGAAGGCAAAGATGTTGTAGGTGCCCCAGGTCTGCTTGCGCAGCGGCGCCAGGTCCTCGTTGGTCAGGCGTTCGTCATAGCCCGGCTTGATCAGGGCGTTGCCGTGTGCGGCATGCCCCGCCTGCACCTGCGGTGCGTCGGTGGGCGTTGCGGTCGTTTGCATCATCTGAGTCTCCTGGCAGATGTGTGTCTTGACGATAGGCGACATGCGGCCGTTTGGCTCTTTGGTGTGCGCCGATGGAAAGCTGCTTTATTGACTACAAAATTGTCTACAAAATTGATTATGTGTGTAGACGATGTTGTAGATCACGGATTCGTGATTGTCAACATTCGCTTTCCCTGAAGTCCTCTCGCCCAATCTCGGATGTCCTCAACGGGTTTACCCCTGGCTTGATTCGTGCGGATCCTGAATATAGGATGTCCAACATCCCATCTGTAGATGGCCTGGCAAAGAGACAAAATTGGAGACAACTGTGGGGCATGGTCCGCTTTCCCGATTCACCGTACTCGACCTCACGCGCGTGCGCTCCGGTCCGGCCGCCGTGCGCCAGTTCGCCGACTGGGGGGCGACCGTCATCAAGATCGAAGAGCCGGGCCAGGCGCCCGATGACAAGCCGGGCGGTTCGGCGCAGTTTGCCGACTACCAGAACACCCATCGCAACAAGCAGAGCATTACGCTCAACCTCAAGCATCCGGAGGGGCGCGCGCTGTTCCTGGGGCTGGTGCGCAAGGCCGATGTGGTGGTGGAGAACTACCGGCCCAACGTGAAGTTCAAGCTGGGCATCGACTATGAGTCGCTGCGCAAGGTCAATCCGCGCATCGTCTATGGCAGCGTATCGGGGTTCGGGCAAGATGGTCCGTACCACGAGCGCCCGGGCCTGGACCAGATCGCGCAAGGGATCTCCGGGATGATGTCGGTCACGGGCGAACCCGGGCGCGGACCGATGCGGGCGGGGATACCCGTTGCGGACCTGACCGCCGGCCTGTTCTGCGCGATTGGCCTGATGGTGGCGCTGCTGGAACGCGAAGTGTCCGGCCAGGGCCAGTGGGTGCAGACCTCCCTGCTGCAATCGCAGCTCTGGATGATGGACTTCCAGGCCATGCGCTGGCTGATGAATGGCGAGGTGCCGGGCCAGAGCGGCAACGATCATCCCACCAGCAGCCCGACCGGCGTGTTCCCGACGCAGGAAGGCTACATGAATATCGCCGCCATGGGCAACGACATCTTCGCGCGGCTGTGCAAGGTGCTTGAGGTGCCTGAACTCATCGCCGACGAGCGCTTCCTGACGGTGCCGTTGCGTGCCCGCAATCGTCCGGCGCTGAACGCCGCGATCGCCGAGCGCACCCGCACCCGCACCACCGAGGAATGGATCGGCCGCATGAATCGCGAAGGAGTGCCGTGCGGCCCCATCCTCAGCATGAACGAGGCCTTCGCCGATCCGCAGGTCGAACATCTGCGCATGAGCCAGCCCATCGAGCACCCCAGGCTGGGCACGATCTCCGTGGTCGGCCAGCCGGTGATCCTGAGCCGGACCTCGCTGGGCCAACTGGCGCCGGCACCGGAGAGCGGTGAGCACAACCACGACGTGTACCGTTCGCTGCTCGGCCTGGATCCGGCCCGGATCGAAGCGCTCACGGCGCAGGGAGTCATCTGATTGGGCGCTACCATATCCGCCATGATTGCCCCGCTTCCGGGGCCACGGACATGACGGAGATTCTGATGAAGGCCCAACTTGGCATGGAGATTCGCGGATTCACGAGCCTGCGCCGGCCGGACAACCTGCCCGACGAGATCGCGCACCAGATCCGCCAGCGCATCCTGGACGGCACCCTGGCCCACGGGCAGCAGCTGCCCACGGAGAACGAGCTGGCCACCGCGTTCGACGTGAGCCGCAATGTCGTGCGCGAGGCCATCGCGCGCCTGAAGCTGGCAGGCTACGTTGAAACCCGGCGCGGCACCGGCACGTTCGTGGCGCAGGGCATCGGGCAGCGCAACTTCGAGATCGTCACCGACGAACTGTTGCATGAGGATGCGCTGGAGCATGTCTTCCAACTGCGTCTCGAGATCGAATCAGGCGCCGCCGCGCTGGCGGCGCGGTTCCGCACGCCCGAGCAGCTGGAGGCGTTGCGACTGGCGCTGGCCAAGGTCGATGAAGCGGGCGGAGACTGGGAAAAGGGCGCGGACACCGCACTCGATTTCCACCTCGCGGTGGGCAACGCGACCAACAACCCGTACTTCATCCGCTTGATGGCGCATCTGAGCCATGTGCTCCACGACTCCGTGCGCACGCTGCGTTCCACCTCGACCGGGACCACGCGCATCGCGGAAGTCGAGCAGGAGCACCACGCGATCTTCGACGCCATTGCCGCGGGGAACGCCGACCAGGCGCGCGCCGCCATGCGCTACCACTTGACCAACGGCATTGAAAGACACAAGGCCCGCGCGCCCGGAAAGACAACATGACCACGACACGCATACTGCAAGAAGAGATTACCGATACCCTGCTGGTGGAAAAACGCGGCCGCACCGGCTGGATTACCTTCAACGACCCTGGCCGCCACAACGCCGTCTCGTTCGACATGTGGGCGGCATTGCCCAAGGCGCTCGCAGCGTTCGAGCAGGACGACGAAGTGCGCTCGGTAGTGCTGACCGGCGCCGGAGAGCGCGCCTTCGTGAGCGGGGCGAACATCGCGCAGTTCGACAACCTGCGCTCCGGCGAAGAGGCCGTCGCGGCCTATGAGCAAGTGGCCGAGGCCGCCCAGCTGGCACTCTACGACTACGCCAAGCCGACCCTCGCCAGGATCAAGGGCTATTGCATCGGCGGCGGCCTGAATATCGCCCTGTGCTGCGATATCCGGATCGCGTCGTCCGACAGCACCTTCGCCATCCCGGCCGGCAAGCTCGGCCTGGGCTACCGGCTCACTGCGATCCGGAATCTGGTCAGCACGGTCGGCGCCGCCAATGCGCTCGAAATCTTCCTGACCGCCAACCGCTATTCGGCGGCCGACGCCAAGGCCCTTGGCCTGGTCCATCACGTGACCGATGCGGCCGACCTCGACACGGCGCTGCAGACGCGCCTGGACCAGATTGCCGCCAACGCGCCCCTCACGCTGCGCGCCGGCAAACGCATGATTCGTCAATTGCAGCAGCTGGGCCCGGAGGTCGATATCGCGGGCATGCAGCAGCTCGTCATGCAGTGCTTCGCCAGCGACGATTACCGCGAGGGCAAGCGCGCCTTCGCCGAAAAGCGCAGCCCCGCCTTCAAGGGCCAATAAGCGCTACATCCCGGAGATCCGGGAATACCGGCAATACCGCCACGCATGACGTGGGGACACATACAAAAGAGAGGAGACATGGCATGAACACGAAGCAGAGGCTTGTCCTCGCAATGGCCGTGGCCGGCCTGGGCCTGGCAGGGCACGCAGCGGCCCAATATCCGCAACAGCCCATCCGTATCGTGGTGGGCTATGCGGCCGGGGGCACCACCGACATCCTGGCGCGGGCGCTGGCCGAACAACTGGCCAGCGAGCTGAAGCAGTCGGTGATCATCGAGAACAAGCCCGGCGCGGCCGGCAATGCCGCCGCCGCTTATGTGCAGCAGTCGGCGCCGGATGGCTATACGCTGTTCATGGCAACCGTGTCGAGCCATGGCATCAACCCAGCCCTGTACAAGAAAACGCTGGGCTACGAGCCGGTCAGCGGCTTTGCGCCCATCAGCATGGTCGCCTCGATCCCGCTCGTGCTGATCACGACCCCGAACCTGCCCGCCAGGAACGTGCCTGACCTGGTGACGCTGGCCCGGAAGAAGTCGGGAGAGCTGAACTACGCATCCAGCGGCAACGGTTCGCCGGTCCACCTGGCCGGCGCGATGTTCGCCCAGAGCGCCAATGCCAAGCTGGTGCATGTGCCGTATCGGGGCGGCGCGCTTGCCAATACTTCGGTGATCGCCGGCGAGACGCAACTGAGCTTCGCCACGCTGCCTGGCGCCCTGCCGCAGGTGAAGGCCGGCAGGCTGCGCGCCATCGCCGTGACCACCAGGGAGCGGTCGCCGCAGCTGCCGGATGTTCCCGCCATGCGTGAAGTGCCGGGCTTCGGCAGCTTCGAGATCAATACCTGGAATGCACTGCTGGCACCGAAGAATACGCCCCAGCCGGTGATCGATGCGCTGAACCGGGCCGTCGCCAGGTCACTGGCATCGCCGAAGCTTATTCAGCGCTTCAACGGGGAAGGGGCGACGCCGGCCAGCAGCACCCCGGTCGAGCTCAGCCGCTTCGTCAACGCCGAGCTTGCCAAATGGGCTGGCGTCGTGAAAGACCTGAACGTCAAGGTTGACTGAAGGCAGGCGCCTGCGGAAGCGGGGCTTCTGCGGGCGGCCTTGCGGTCCGGCCAATCTCAATAAGCAATCTTCGCCGTCAGGCTCACGCTGCGCGGATCGGCCGGCTGGATGTAGTTCTCGTACTGGAAGCCCCAGTAGCGCTTGTTGGTCACGTTGTTCAGCGCGGCGCGCAGCGTCAGGTCCTTGCCGGCGACACGGGTGTTGTAGCTCGCGCCGAGATTGAACACCGTGTAGCCGCCGGCCTCCAGCGTATTGCCCGCGTTCAGCTTGGTATTGCCGGTGTACTTGCCATCGACACCAAGGCGCAGGCCCGGCACGAACGGCACGCGGTAGCTGATGCGTCCGGCCAGCACCAGGTCAGGCGCACCGGCGACGCGCTTGCCATCGTTGGCCAGGCCCTTGTCGTAGTACGAGTCCAGGTACATCGCGCTCGCGCCGAATTCCCACTGCGAGCCCAGCCGGTACACGCCGGCCAGCTCCAGCCCCTGGTAGATCGAGGTGCCGTCCTGCTGGCGCGTCGGCACGCCGCCGTTGATGCTGTCGTACTCCGCGCCGCGCTCGATGCGGAAGGCGGCGGCGGTGGCGCTCCAGGCGGCCTGGTCGGCCTTGACGCCGATCTCATACTGCTTGCTGCGGATCGGGCTGAGCAGCTGGCGTGCGTTGGTGTAGCCATCCGGCACGATCGAGCCGGGCTCCAGCGCTTCCACGTAGCTGGCGTAGACGGTGGCCGTGGGCACCGGCTTGAACATCAGCGCCAGCGTGGGCGTGACCACGCCGTTCTTGCTGTAGCTGGAGCTCACCGGCACGTAGCCGTTCTGCTCGAAGTTGGTCACGCGCAGGCCGGCCAGCACCGACCAGCGCTCGCTCAGCTGGACGGTGTCGCTGGCGAACACCGACTTCTGCGTAATTTCGCTGTTGCGCACCTTGTTGAATGCGGTCGAGCTGTAGTACGTGTTGGTGTTGGGCTCGAAGATGTTGCCGGTGCCGATGACGGCGCCGAAGCCGTTGTTGTCATAGCGGTCGATCTGCTTCTGCCACGACAGGCCCGCCACCAGCTGGTGCCCGAACGGCCCGGTGCGGAACTTGCCTTCCAGCATCGCCTGCCATTGCCCCACCTGCTGGTTCTGCGCGGTGTCGTAGCGCTGGTCGCTGTAGTCGCCGGCCTGGTTCAGCAGGTTGTAGGTGCTTTCGTTGCGGCTGCGGTTGACCTTGGTGAAGCTGTAGTTGGTGCTGACCGCCCAGTCCGGATTGATCTGGTAGCGCAGGCCGGTGCTGTACAGCTGCAGGTTGGTGTTCAGGTGCTGGTCGGCACCGGCGAAGTTGCGGATGCGGCCGGACACCGCGGCCGGTAGGGCCGTGTCGCCGTAGCTCCACAGGCTGAACGACGGCATCTGGCCAGTGGCGCGGCGGTCCTGGTAGATCGAGTCGAAGGTCCAGGTCAGGTCCCTGGTCAGGCGCGCATCCAGGCCCAGCGAGACGCTGTCGCGCTTGATATTGCGCGCGTTGTAGGGCGTGCCTTCCTCGTGCGTCACGTTCAGGCGGTAGCCGAACATACTGTTCGGGCCGGCGCGCCCGCCCAGGTCGACGTGCTCGCTCCAGACATTGGCGGCGCGGTAGCCCAGTTCGAACGAGGCGGTGTAGGTGTCGGTCGGCTTCTTGGTGACGTAGTTGACGATGCCGCCCGGGGTGGCAAAACCGTACATGAAGCCCGGCAGCCCCTTGAGCAGTTCCACCTGCTCCATGTGCTCGTAGGGCAGCGTGATGCCGTAGGCCACGAACGGCAGCCCGTTGATCTTGAAGCCGTTCTGCCAGTCGATCTGCAGGCCGCGCACGCTCAGGTAGCTGGACCAGCTGTTGTAGCCGTTGCCGTTGTCGCTGACCGACGCATCCATGGCAAACACATCGCCCAGCTTGGCCACCTGGCGGTCGGCCAGGTCTTCGCCGGTGACGATGGTGGTGGAGTACGGGGTGTCGAGCTGCGTGCGCGAGCCCAGCGCGCCGGTGCTGGCCTTTTTCTCAAGCTGCAGGCCGGAATCGTCGACCGCCGAGGCGCTGACGGTCACCGCGGGCAGCGACTGCGCATCCGCTGGCGCCGCGGCTTGCTGCGCCAGCGCGACGGTCGCCGGGAAGCCGGCCAGAACGGCCAGTTGCGCCAGCACGGCGAGATGGCGGGGTTTGGGTGCGCGCAGGCGCGCGACGCGAATGACTTGGCGGCTCATGAGGGGACCAGCAAGAGACAGGCGGGCCTGTATGTAAATGTAGATACAAATGCGAATTATTCGCATTTAGGAAAAGACCGAATGATGCCTACGCTCGTTGCGGGGGTCAAGGTGTGGGAAGGGGTGTCGCGGTGAAAGCAACGGTGGCTGGCGTAGCCGGTTCGCGCTAGGCTCCCTGACTCCCTATCGACTGCTGGAGCCTGCCATGGCCATGTCGAACATTCGTGTCCGGATTGACCTGCGAACCAAGGAAGAGGCTTCTGCCGCGCTGGAAGCGATGGGCCTGACGGTGTCCGACGCAGTGCGCATGCTGTTGACGCGCATAGCGACCGACAAGGCGTTGCCTTTGGCGTTGATGACGCCAAATGCGGCGACTATTGCTGCGCTGAGGGAAGCGCGGGCCGGCGGGTTGCGCAGGCTTGAGTCGCTGGAGGATCTGAGGGCCGATCTCTGTCGTGCTGGCGACTGATGCGGTCTGTCAGCTCCCCGCTCCCGCGTGTGGGAGAGGGGAGCGCTAGCCATGGCTAGCGGGTGAGATTCACCGCGTACGCGCGGGATGCCGGGCAAACGCTCAGCGCTTGCCGTCCTTCACATACACCCGCTCACCCGCCACCCAGGTCTCCAGCACCTGGGTCTTCCAGATGTCGGCAGGCTTGGCCTTGAACAGGTCCTGGTCGACCAGGATGAAGTCGGCCCACTTGCCGGCTTCGAGCGAGCCCAGCGTCTTCTCCTGGTGCTCGGCATAGGCCGCGTCCAGCGTGAAGGCGCGGAATGCCTGCGGCAGGGTCATGGCCTCTTCCGGATGCCAGCCGCGGATCGGGCGGCCTTCATGGTCGGTGCGGGTGACCGCGGCGTGCAGGCCGTAGAACGGGTTGGCCGATTCCACCGGGAAGTCCGAGCCGCCCGCGATCACGGTGCCTTGCTTGAGCAGCGTCTGCCAGGCGTAAGCGCCCTTGATGCGGTCCTTGCCGACGCGGTCTTCGGCCATGTTCATGTCGCTGGTGGCGTGCGTGGGCTGCATCGAGGCGATCAGGTCCAGCGTCTTGAAGCGCGGGATGTCCGACAGCGCGATCACCTGCGCGTGCTCGACGCGGTTACGCAGCTGGCGCCCGCCCACGTCCTTGTAGGCCGCTTCCATGGCATCCAGCACCTGGTGGTTGGTGGCATCGCCGATGGCGTGGATGTTGACCTGGTAGCCGGCCTTGATCGCGGCCTTGACCGCGGTCTGCATGGCGGCATCGCTCATGAAGAGCAGGCCGCTGTGCACGTGGTCGTCCGAGTACGGTGCCATCAGCGCGGCGCCGCGGCTGCCCAGTGCGCCGTCGCCATACAGCTTGACCGCGCGCAGGTAGTAGCGGTCGTTGCCATAGCCCACCAGCGGCCCCTTGGCCGACAGCGCCTTGAAGTCGTCGCCGGTGTCGCGGATCATGCCGTAGATGCGCGTGGTCAGCTTGCCCTGGTCGGCGAACTCGCGGTAGATCTTGTCTTCGGCAACGGTCACGCCGGCGTCGCCCGCGGCGGTCAGGCCGAGCGCGTTCATGTGCGCCAGCGAGGCGGCCAGTGCGGCGCGGCGGTCGTCGTCGCTGTACGGCGGGATCACGCTGTTGACCAGCGCCATGGCCTTGTCGACCAGCACGCCGGTGGGGTTGCCGTTGGCATCGCGTTCGATGCGCCCGCCGGCCGGGTCCTTGGTGTCGCGCGTGATGCCGGCGGCCTGCAGCGCCTTGGTGTTGAGCCACGCGGCGTGGCCGTCCACGCGCACCAGCCGCACCGGGCGGTCCGGCACCGCCGCGTCCAGCTCGGCCGCGGTCGGGAAGCGGCCCAGCTTCCAGTTCACCTGGTTCCAGCCATAGCCCAGCAGCCACTTGCGCTGCGGGTTCTTGTCGCCATAGGCGCGGATCATGCCTTGCGCCTCGGCCAGCGTTTTGGTGCCCGACAGCGAGATCTCGGTGGTCTTGAAGCCTAGGCGGAACACATGGCCGTGGGCGTCGATCAGGCCCGGCAGCAGGGTCTTGCCCTGGCCGTCGATGCGTCTGGCATCGGGGTACTGCGCGCGCAGCGCGGCGGCGTCGCCGGTGGCAAGCACCTTGCCCTGGTCGAACACCATGCCGGTGAAGCTGGTGATCTTGTCCTGCTTCAGGGTGTAGCCCTGCACCGATTCCACCAGCGTCGGCGCGGCCTGCGCGGACAGGCTCAGTGCCATGCCGGCGCCAAGCGCCAGCATGCTCATGCGGATTGCTTTCTTCAAAGCGATGCTCCTTGTTGTTGTGCTTTCTTGCTTTTGTGTACTGCTGGCTTTGAAGCGCCCGGGAATGGCGCTTATTCACCGGTTGCCGGCACGGCGGCGTGCCCAATGGCGGCATCGCTTCTGGCCGGCAGGGCGGGGAATTGCATCTCGGCATAGGACACGAAGCGCGTCTTGCGCGCAATGCGGTAGCCCAGCCAGATCAGGAGGAAGATCGGGATGCCGATATAGGTGGCAGCCACGCTGACCCAGTCGATCTTGCCGCTGGTGAAGGCCTGGTAGTTCTGCCCCAGCGTCACGATCAGGCAAAGCGCAAAGGCGAAGATCGGCCCGTAGGGGAAGAACGGCGAGCGGTAAGGCAGCCGGTCCAGGTCCAGCCCCTGCGCGACAAAGCCCTTGCGGAAGCGGTAATGGCTGACCGCAATGCCCAGCCAGGCGATAAATCCGGTCATGCCGGACAGGTTCAGCAGCCAGAGGTAGACCGACCTGCTTTCGAACAGCGAGGTGAGGAAGCACAGCGCGCCCACCGCGGTGGTGGCCAGCAGCGCCATCAGCGGCACGCCGTTGCGCGTCAGCTGCGCAAAGATGCGCGGCGCGCGGCCTTCGGTGGCCAGGTTGTACAGCATGCGGGTGGAGGCATACATGCCCGAGTTGCCAGCCGATAGCACCGCGGTCAGGATCACCGCGTTCATCACGCCTGCCGCAAAGGCCAGGCCCGCATGGCGGAACACCAGCGTGAACGGGCTGACCCCCACGGTCTGCACATCGTTCTTGAGCAGGTTCGGGTCGGTGTAGGGTATCAGGATGCCGATGATCAGGATCGCCAGCACATAGAACAGCAGGATGCGCCAGAACACCTGGCGCACCGCGCGCGGGATGTTTTTGGCGGGATCGGCCGATTCGCCGGCGGCGACGCCGATCAGCTCGGTGCCCTGGAACGAGAAGCCGGCGATCATGGCCACGCCGATCAGCGCCGGCAGGCCGCCGACGAAGGGCGCGTCGCCGGTGGTCAGGTTGGCCAGTCCGTGCGTGGCCGACACGTCGCCGCGCAGGATGCCGAAGATCATCAGCGTGCCGATGCCGATAAAGGCGATCACCGTCACCACCTTGACCAGCGCGCACCAGTACTCGGCCTCGCCGAAGCCGCGCACCGAGATCGCGTTGAGCAGGAACATCAGGCCCAGGAACAGCGCGCTCCACAGCACGCCCGGCGTGTCGGGGAACCAGTACTGCATCACCAGCTGGGCCGCGGCCAGTTCCACCGCGATGGTCACCGCCCAGTTGTACCAGTAGTTCCAGCCGAGCGCGAAGCCGAAGCCTTCATCGACATAGCGCGCGCCATAGGTGGCGAACGAGCCCGACACCGGCATATAGGCCGCCAGCTCGCCCAGGCTGGTCATCAGAAAATAGACCATCGCCCCGATCAGGATATAGGCGGCCAGCGCGCCGCCGGGGCCGGCCTGCGCGATGGTGGCACCCGAGGCCACGAACAGCCCCGTGCCGATCGAGCCGCCGATGGCGATCATGGTGAGATGGCGTGCCCGCAGGGTGCGGCGCAGCGTCGGCGCGGGGGCGCCGGAAGAGGTGGGCTGGGAAGGTTGGCTTGACATCAGGATCCGGTCTGGGCGCGCGCCAGGACAAAAGGCGCGAAGGGGCGCAACTATGCCGGCATCGCAGAGAGGCGGCAAGCTGCGCCGAAGCGCCAGCCGCATGGGTCCCGGCGGCCCGCCGCCAGTGCCTCCTCCCGGTTCTACCGGCCGGTATATTGGGCGGCATCATAAGAGAAATCGCTGTGCAGGGAAAGCCGCTGCGCGGGCCGTGCACCGCCCAGTGTGCCGCATCCGCCGCGTGGCAAGTTGCTTGTGCATGAGGTGTAGGACAAACACCCGGCGTGGAACAGGAATGGCACCGCTGCCGCGGCCACGGCGCGCGGTATATCGTGCGAAGTAGCAGGCGCTGCATGCCGGCCGGCGCGCGGAGCCAGCCCCATCCCATCCCATCCCGCTGCAGGGGGACCCCACGGATGTTCCAGACGTTCTGCCATGTCCCGTTCGATACCCGGCCGCGCGGTGCCGCGGGGCATGCGGGCGCCAGCCGCGGCCCGGGCCTGCGCCGGGTGACGGCGCTGATGCTGGTGTCCGCGCTGGCGGCCGGGCTGCTGGCAGGGTGCGCCAGCCTGCCGGCCTCGGCGCAGCGCACCCCCTCGAGCGCCCCGGCCAGTACCGCCGATACCCCGCTGGGCAAGGTGCTGGCGCCGCGCCTGGCGCAGCGCCCCGGCGAGTCGCTGTTCTATCCGCTGTCGTCCGGGCCCGACGCGCTCGCTGCGCGCCTGGCGATGGCGCGTGCGGCGCAGCGCAGCCTGGACCTGCAGACCTATATCTTCGAGACCACCGGCACCGGCGCCGCCGTGCTGGGCGACATCATCGACGCGGCCGACCGCGGCGTGCGCGTGCGCATGCTGCTCGACGACTTGCATACCGGCGGCATGGACAAGATCCTGTCGGCCATCGATTCGCATCCCAATATCGAGGTGCGCCTGTTCAATCCGTTTGCCAACCGCAGCGTGCGCTGGCTGGAAATGCTGGCCGGCTTCAAGCGGCTGGACCGGCGCATGCACAACAAGTCAATGACGGTGGACAACCAGATGACCCTGCTGGGCGGGCGCAATGTCGGCGATGCCTACTTCTCCGCGCGCACCGACATGGATTTCAGCGACCTCGACGTGCTGATTGCCGGACCGGCGGTGCCGCAGGTATCGGCCGTGTTCGACGAATACTGGAACGACGAGTCCTCATACCCGGTGGTGGCGCTGATCCCCGCAGGCAAGGAAGCGCCGGTTGAGATGCGCAGCCTGCGCAAGGGCCTGGAAGCACGTGGCGACCAGGCCGTCGCCAGCCCCTACGTGAAGGAATTGCTGGAGTCCGGCCTGGCCAAGGGCATCGAGAGCGGCCGCATGCCTGCCTACAGCGGCAAGGCTGTCGTGGTCTCCGACAAGGCCGCCAAGATCACGCACCAGACCGACGACGACCCCGGGCACGCCACGGCCCGGCTCGAGAAAATGATCAACGGCGCGCAGAAGGAAGTGCTGCTGATCTCGCCGTACTTCGTGCCGGACGACGACGGCGAGGCCTGGCTGATCGCCATGGCAAAGCGCGGCATCCGCGTGCGCATCCTGACCAACTCGTTTGCCGCCACCGATGTCAGCCCGGTGCATGCCGGCTATGCCCCGCACCGGCTGGCGCTGGTGGCCGCGGGCGTCGAGCTGTACGAGCTCAAGCCCAGCGCCTACGCTGAACTGGCAAGCAGCGGCAAGGCCGCGCGCGGTTCGCGCTCGCGCTCATGGCTGTCATCCAGCCGCGCCAGCCTGCATGCCAAGAACTACATCGTCGACCGGCACCTGGTATTCATCGGCTCGCTCAACATGGACCCGCGCTCGGCCAAGCTCAATACCGAGATGGGCGTCGTGCTGGACAGCCCGGCGCTGGCCGAGCGCATGATCAAGTCCACCGAGCACGGGCTGCTCGACATGGCCTACCGCGTCGGCATGCAGACCGATGGCGACGGCGGCAACCGGCGCCTGACCTGGACCACGCGCGAGAAGGGGCAGCTCATGGTCTATGACAGCGAACCCGGCATGGGCCCGCTGCAGCATCTGGGCATCGGCGTGCTGCGCGTGCTCCCGATCAAGGAAGAGCTGTAAACCTGGCTGCGGTGCTGCGCCGCGCCTTTCCTGAACCCGGGTTTGGGCGTATGGTTTTCTGCTTCGTTGCCTGCCGCAAAGGAGCCTCATGAAAGCCGCTGTCCTGCATCAACCCAAGACCCCGCTGGTGATCGAAGACGTTGCCATCGGCAAGCCCGGCCCGCGCGAGGTGCTGGTGCGCACCGCCGCCGTGGGCGTGTGCCATTCGGACCTGCATTTCCTGGACGGTGCCTACCCGTACCCGATGCCGGCGATCCTGGGCCACGAGGCCGCGGGCGTGGTCGAGCAGGTCGGCGCCGAAGTGCGCACGGTCAAGCCCGGCGACCACGTGATCACCTGCCTGTCAGCATACTGCGGCCATTGCGAGCACTGCCTGACCGGCCACCTGTCGCTGTGCATTGAGCCCGATACCCGGCGCCGCGAAGGCGAAGAGCCGCGCCTGATGGCCCGCCAGGGCGGGCCGATGAACCAGTTCCTGAACCTGTCGGCATTCGCCGAGCAGATGCTGATCCATGAGCACGCGCTGGTGGCAATACGGCGCGACATGCCGCTGGACCGAGCCGCGCTGATCGGCTGCGCGGTCACCACCGGCATGGGCGCGGTGATCCATACGGCGAAGGTGCAGCCGGGCGAGACCGTTGCCGTGATCGGCTGCGGCGGCATCGGGCTGGCCACGGTCAACAGCGCCGCCATCGCCGGCGCCGGGCGCATCATCGCCATCGACCGCGTGCCGGCCAAGCTGGAGCTGGCGCGCAGGTTCGGCGCGACCGACGTCATCGACGCCGGCAATGCCGACGTGCCGGACGCCGTGCGCACCCTCACCGGCGGCGGCGTGCACCATGCCTTCGAGGCCATCGGCCTGAAGCAGACCACCGAGCAGGCCTTTGCCATGCTGCGCCGGGGCGGCACCGCCACGGTCATCGGCATGATCGCGCCGGGCGTCAAGATCGAACTGAAGGGCAGCGATTTCCTGGGCGAGAAGCGCATCCAGGGCTCGCTGATGGGCTCCAACCGCTTCCCGGTGGACATGCCGCGCATGGTGGACTTCTATATGGCCGGCCGCCTGCACCTGGACGAACTGATCGCGCAGCGCCTGCCGCTGGAGCGCATCAACGATGCCTTCGACGAACTGCGCCGCGGCGAGCTGGCGCGCTCGGTGATCCTGTTCGATTAAGGGCCGCAGTCCACAGCGCCATTGGTTCGCGCTGTGGGACAATCGCGGCGCACCGCAATGACGAGGCGCCGTATGAAGACAATCGAATGGAAGGACTGGGAGATTTTTTGCCGCGTGGTGGAAGGCGGCGGCTTCACCCAGGGGGCCGAGCTGGCAGAGGTACCCAAATCTTCCGCCAGCGCCGCGGTGGCGCGGCTGGAAAGCCAGCTTGGCATCCGCCTGTTCGAGCGCACCACGCGCCGCGTGCGCGTGACCGAACGCGGCCAGCGCCTGTATGAGCGCGTGGCGCCGCTGTTCGCCGAACTCCATGAAATCAGTGCCGAGGCCACCTCGGACAGCGCCGAAGTCAGCGGCCTGCTGCGCATCTCCACCCCCTATGAAGTCGGCTCCCAGCATCTGTCCGAAAGCCTGACGCGCGTGCTGCGCGCCCACCCCGGCCTGCGCGTGCAGGTCGATGTCAGCTGGGACCAGCCCGACCTGATCCGCCACGGCTACGACCTCGCGTTCGTGATGACCGACACCGCGCTGCACGACACCTCGTTCGCCAGCAAGCGCGTGGTCCTGGTTGAACGCGCCTTCTATGCCGCGCCGGCACTGATCAAGGCGCGCGGGCTGCCGCGCACGCCGCAGGACCTGCAGGGGTGGCCCACGCTGGGCAACGCCGACGACCGCCACTGGGAGTTCCTGCGCGACGGCGTCGAGATTGCACGGCTGGATGTCGAGCCGCGCATCTGCACTCATAACGCCGAGCTGCGGCTCAAGGCGGCGCTCGACGGGCTGGGCGTGACGCGGCTGTCGCCGCGCTTCGTGCAGGATGCGGTCGGGCAGGGGCAACTGGTGCGCGTGCTGCCGGGCTATGCCTCATCGCCGCTGAAGGTCTACGTGCTGATGCCGGCGCGCAAGCTGATGCCGGCCAGCGTGCGGGTGCTGCTGGACGTGCTGGAGCAGACGCTGGGGGTGCCGGAGGCGCGGCGCCCGGCCAGCAAGCGGAGGGAGAACGCTTAGCTGCCGCGGGCCTCCGCTCGCAGGCATCGGTCAATAAGGCTGCTCGGCCGGCCGCACGTCAAAGTGCAGCACTTCGGCAAGATCCAGCATTTCCTCGTCGTCCTCGCTGCGCGTGATCCAGCCGCCGTAGGCGTCGCCGCCCGTATCCCAGTTCCACAGCGTATAGCCGGCCACGCGCAACTGGTTGTGCGCCAGCTCCATCAGTTCCGGCACGCTGGTGGTCTCCAGGAAGGCTTCTTCCTCGGGGTCATCGCTGCCCCAGTCGATCTCCAGGTCGATCCGTTCGCATAGCTGGTTCAGGCAGCCGATAAAGGACTGGGCATCCTTCCAGTCGACAAAGAACCCGGACTGCCAGTCGATGACCTCGCGGATCACCCACAGCAGTTCCTGGCCATCGGTGTCATCGTCCTCGGCATCGAGCAGGGCATCTTCAAACATCGACAGCTGCGCCGAGGTCTGCGCGCTGTCGCCAAGGTTGATCAGGGCGAAGAAACGCGCAATCGCGTCCTGCGTGTCGTCGTCCAGTGGTGTGGCCATCTTTTTTCTCCGTTTGCTGCGGTCTCCTAGGCCGCGATGCGCATGATCTCGCGTTGGCCGGCCGGTGTCACGCGCAACGCGCGCGAGTTGCGCGTGGGCTCGACCCAGCCGCGCGCCAGCAGGCTGCCCAACAGCGCCGCGCCCAGCGCGCCGCCCAGGTGCGGCTTGCGCTCGCTCCAGTCCGGGCAGGTGCAGCCAAACTGGCGCCGCTTGCGCCGCGCCGCCTCCACGTCGACGCCCAGCCCCGCCAGCGCCTGCGCGCCGTCGCCGCTCAGGTCTACGCGCTGTCCGTCCAGCATCAGCCAGCCCGAATGCGTCATCCGCTCGAACAGGCCCACGGCCAGCTCGCCCGCCAGGTGGTCATAACAGGTGCGCGCCTGGCGCAGCGCCGGTGGCGCGGTGCGCGATACCGGCACGTCGCGCAGCCGCGGCGGCTGGCTGGCCAGCGACGCCGACGCCAGCGCCTCGATCGCCACGCCGATCTCCGGCGCGGCAAGGCGGTAGTAGCGGTTGCGCCCGCGCGTCTCGGCCACCAGCAGCCCGCCTTCGGCCAGCCGGGCCAGGTGGCCGCTGGTGGAAGAGGCCGACAGCCCCGCGATCAGCGCCAGCTCGCCGGCGGGCCGGGCGCTGCCGTCCATCAGCGCCCACAGCATGGCCGCACGGCCGGGGTCGGCGAGCAGGGCGGCGAGGTGGCTGATGCCGGGGGTGTAATCCATGGTTTGGCTCCGGATGAAATGTGTCATGCGGAGTATAGGAGATTCATTTACAGGCACCCGTCCTGGGTGAGCGGCTAGTCGGCCGGGCCTCGCAACTCCCCATGAATAAAGGCGGAACCGCGTTGTCCCCGTCGTGCTCGGCGCCGACGAACGTGGCGAAGAGAGCTACCGATTCTTCCTGCCCACAATGCCTGCGGACGTACCCCAGGCGGGCAATCAAATAGCTGACGCAACAACCTTATCGTCGGACCCGATGGATTGCGGTGTGTCCTCGATTGGGAGATTGCTCGCATAGGGGACCCGATGCAGGATCTTGGCGCTCTGTATGCGAAGTTGGCGTTTTGGAGGGGCATTTGAGGTCGGTGGCCTCGGTACGCGTGATGAACTTTACGCCGGCTACGAAGCCGTTTCGGGCGCCGCTGTCGATCGCGAGCGAGTTCGATTCTGGGAAGCTTTCGCCAATCTCAAGTGGGCCATTGCTTGTGCCAGGCGTGGCTCTGCAAAGGCGGAAGGGGGCAGCCAGGCTAGCTTGGAACTTAGCGCCATTGGTCGAAGGCTTGAGGAACCTCTGTGGGACTTCATGACACTGACGGCCCCTCGGGCAACAGGGAGGCACTGATGCCGGAATTCATACCCGAAGCGGATAGCCTGCTGCAACTGTGCGCAGACTTCAGCTTGGCACGCCCGACTACTGGTACCGGGACGCTTTGCTCGGGCATGCCATGCGCTGCCTCAATCGGCCGTGATGTTGTTTGCTTTCACTACGTCGCCCCACATCTTGTAGTGGGTGCGGGTCAGGGTTCCGAGTTGCTCCGGCGTGCCTCCGCCCGGCTCGTCACCGCGGTCAACGATGCCCTTGACGACGGTTGGATCCTTCAGCGCCGAATTCATGGCGCTGTTGGCTTTCTTGACGATGTCCGGGCTCAGGCCGGGCGGCCCGTACAGGCCAATGAAAGAGATGATGGTGAAGTCTTTGATGCCGCTCTCGGTAGCCGTCGGCACATCCGGGATCATTGCCACGCGCTTTGCTCCGGTGACCATCAGCGGCCGCAGCTGGCCAGACTTGATGAAAGGCGCGACGACCGAAGTCGCATCGAACATCGCATCCAGGCGTCCAGCCATCAGGTCGATCATCGCCGGGCTGCTGCCCTTGTAAGGCACATGGTTCATCTTCGGGCCGCCCATGCGCTCGCGCAGCAGTTCCATCGTGACATGCGGCAACGCACCGGTGCCGCCCGATCCGTAGTCAACAGTCTTGCCCGCCTTGTCCCGAGCCTTAACCTCCTCGACGAACTGTGCGTAGGTCTTGATGGGAGAACTGGCAGGCACGACAAGGACCAGCGGGGACTGCAGCATCACACCGATCGGCGTCAGCTTCTGCGGGTCGACGATGCCGAGCTTAGTGTAGACGTGTGGCATGATCGTCATCGAGCCGTTGCCAACCAGCAGCTTGTTGCCGTCCGGCGGGGCTCTCAGTACCTCTACCGATGCGATGTTGCCGTTTACGCCGGCCTTGTTGTCGATGACCACGGGCTGGCCGAGCGAGCTATGTAAGCCGTTTAGCAGGGCACGTCCTGCGAAATCGGTCTGTCCCCCGGGCGGAAATCCGACCAGCAGGGTAATCGGCTTGGTCGGCCAGGCAGTCTGAGCCCAGGACGCCGTTGCGGTCAAAGTGCCGAGGCCGAGCGTCGCGATGCCCAGGATCAGCGCTGAACGGCGCGACGCCGCGAAAGAGTGCTTGGTGATTGCCATGACATGTCTCCAGTTATGTTTTTTTACAGGGCTGCAGTGCACGACGTATCAGCCCGTTTTCTCCATTGCTTCCCACATCCCGTTGATATAGACGGCACCGAGCGCGCGGTCGTAGAGGCCATAGCCCGGTTTGCCGGTTTCCCCCCAGATCATGCGGCCGTGGTCGGGGCGGAAATAGCCCTCGAAGCCGACTTCGTGGTACGCCTTAATGATCGCGGCGATATCCAGCGACCCGCAGCTCGACAGGTGGGCGGTCTCCTCGAAGTCGCCTTCCGGAGTGATCTTGACGTTGCGGATATGGGCGAAGTGAATCCGTCCCATACCGCCGAATTCGCGCACCAGCGCCTCGACGTTGTTCTGTGGGCCGGCGCCAAGCGAGCCCGAGCACAGCGTCAGGCCGTTCGCCGGCGTGTCGACGATCCTGAGGATGCGGGTCAGGTCGTCGCGGTTCTTGACGATGCGCGGCAGCCCGAAGATGGGGCGCGGCGGATCGTCCGGATGAATGGCCATCTTGATCCCGCATTCCTGCGCCACGGGAATGATCGCGCGCAGGAAATGCTCCAGGTGCTCCCAGAGCCGGTCTTCGTCGATGCCGCGGTATTCGGCCAGCAGCGCCAGCAGCTCTTCTGGCTGGTAGCTGGAATCCCAGCCGGGCAGGGCGATGCCCTGGCTGACGTCGATCTGTTCTACCTCCCTGGTGCTGAAGGCAAGGCAGGTCGAGCCGTCATCGAGCTTCTTCGCCAGTTCCGTACGGGTCCAGTCGAACACCGGCATGAAGTTGTAGCAGATGACTTCGATGCCCGCGGCGGCCAGGTTCCGGATGTTCTGCTGGTAATTGGCGATCAGCCGTTCGCGCGTCGGCTTGCCGAGCTTGATGTCCTCATGGACGGGAACCGACTCGACGACCTTGAACTGCAAGCCCGCCGCCTCGATGGTGGACTTGAGTGCACGGATCTTGTCCAGCGGCCATACCTCGCCGACGGGTTCGTCGTAGATGGCCGAGACGATATGGGTCATGCCGGGGATCTGCCGGATGTATTCGAGAGGGATCGGGTCGGACGTGCCAAACCAGCGGAACGACATCTTCATGAGGGCTTCCTTGAATTGATGACGGCTGGGGCGGGGGAGGTGGCGCTTCCAGCTTCCCGAAGCGGCGCCCGTCACGAACCAGGCCGCCTAACAGTATTGGTGTGCCATAATAGTTTATGTGGTTCACCAATTGTGAGCCGGTCGCCCAGTTTTTCCCTCATGGTTTACCATGGAGTGAACAAGATATTGCTCGCCTACGCCGTGCACGTATTACTGGCGCCGGCCGAGTAGCGGATAGTTGCCCGCCGGGCGGTACTCAAGTGGTCAACCAGTGATGATATTGCGCGGCACCGCCTTTCCTACGATGCGAAATTCCACAAGTGATCTTGCAACACGTCCGCAGGCTGAGAACTCGCCTGCTGCCAGCGACCGGTCCTACCTGAGCCTGGCCAGCCAGGTGCATGCACTGATCGTATCCGGAGAGTTTTCCGCCGGCATGCGACTGCCGTCCGAACGCACCCTAGCCGAGCGGTTCAGCGTCAGCCGTACCCTGGTGTGCGAGGCGATCATCGCGCTTGAGGTCCAGGGGCTGGTCGAAGTGCGCGGCGGCTCGGGGATCTACGTCTGCGCGGCTTCGCCCGCGCCGAGCCCCGAGCCATTCGAACTGCCCTGGCGGCCGGGGCCTATCGAATCGCTGCGAGCCCGGGTGCTGATTGAATCGGAGGTCGCCGGCTTGGCGGCCAGCGAACGCAAGGACAGCGACCTTGACCGCATGTTCTCGGCCCTGAGCCTGATGCGCGAGCACATGCACGACAAGCAAGCCAACGAGGTGGCGGACCGCCAGTTCCACCTGTGCCTTGCCGAATCGACCGGCAACAGAGTCTTGTTGCACATGGTCACAGCACTGTGGGATAGCGGGCGTAGCGATCCCCTGTGGGGCAAGATTGAGGAACACTTCCATACCACTGGACTGCGGGAAGCATCGCAGGAAGACCATCAGCGGATCTTCGCGGCCGTAATGGCGCGTGACGGGACGGCGGCGCGGGAGGCGATGCGCACCCACCTGGAGAGGGTAATAAGCGAGTTCACCCAGGCATGGCGTTGACGGATAGTCCGTGGGATATAAATATCAGTGCAGCGCTGTGCCATGCAGCGCCGCATCGAACGCGCCCTGCTGCATGTGACCCAGACCATGCAGCCAGTGGAACGGCTTTTCCGTGTGCTGCAACGTAGGCGAAGTAGGCGCCCACAGGAAACGAATGGCGCGCCGCCACTAACCAAGTGCGGGAGCGTCCAGCATCAGGTTCACCACCACATCGAACTGCGGTGACCCAAGATTGGCCTGCGACCCGCTAGGGCAATGGGGCCGTCCAGCCAGCCCTGACAGCGAGCATCGGCAACCGTGACGTCTACACCGATGGCGCGCTGGCCTGATACCAACTCCCGTCCCCACGGCTGACGGATGATCGCATCGCAGACGGTGTCCAATACGAGCACCGTTTGCCGATCTCCTGCCCTGGCTGCCCAACCGCGAAGCGGTTCAAAACGTGAAACGGCGGAGATCCTTCATTAGGTTATTCCTGTTCCAATCTCTAAGCAAAGATGGATGGTCTGGAATAACCCAGTACATATGCTCACGTAAGGAAATGCACATTTCTTTGTGGCCCGTACTCGAGGCGCGCCAGTTCCGGGGTGAGATACCCATGCAGGCCGCAGCAAGGCGAAGCAACATGTTCGTGAGCGCCATCGAGCATTCGCCATTTGCGGCATTCTTCTTGTACGGTCTCTCAGGGGTACGCCGACCGGACGTTTGAGGCCCAAATATTCGGGAGGCGCATTAATGTCGAGTCGTAAAACGTCCAGAAAGAACTATTCGTGAATAACGGCAAAGGGTGCCTTTACATATCGGTGACTTAGCGACGTCCTTGCAAGAACTTTTATGTTTGAGGTCAGTCGTTGACCTCGGACATTCGCTGAGAGCGCAAACGAGTGGGGCTGAGAGCCTGTCAGATTTCTTGTGTGTTGAGGT
>NZ_JFJW01000178.1:0-10165 GCF_000611125.1 Cupriavidus sp. SK-4 | reverse complement strand
ATCGTCGAGAACATGGCGGTCTACTGCTGCCTGAACTGCGGCCATGTCGAGCATATCTTCGGACACGGCGGCGGCGAGAAGATGTGCGCCGACTACGGCGTGGACCTGCTCGGCAGCCTGCCGCTGAACCTGCAGATCCGCGAGCAGGCCGACTCTGGCCGCCCGACCGTGGTGGCCGAGCCCGACAGCCCGGTGGCCGAGATGTACCGCGCCATCGCGCGCAAGGTGGCGATCAAGATTGCCGACAAGGCGCGCGACATGACCAGCAAGTTCCCGAGCATCGTCGTACAGAACACCTGACCAGGGTGAACGATTTACGCGCGGCGCCCGTCGCGCGCTGACATGGAGCAATGGCATGAGACGCCTTCGCAACGCCAAGATCGTGGCCACGCTCGGTCCCGCGAGTAGCACCCCCGAGCTCATTGACGCGCTGTTCGAGGCCGGCGCCGATGTCTTCCGGCTCAACTTCAGCCACGGCACCCACGAAGACCACCGGCAACGGTTCGAAGCTATCCGCGCCGTGGAGCGCGAACGGGGCCGTCCCATAGGCGTGCTGCTCGACCTGCAGGGTCCGAAGCTGCGCATCGGCACCTTCGCCGACGGGCCGGTGCAACTGGCCGCGGGAGCCGGCTTCCGGCTGGCCCTGGACAGCGCGGCGCCTGGCTCGGCCAGCCGGGTCAGCCTGCCGCACCCGGAGATCTTCGCCGCCCTGAGCGAAGGCGTGGAGCTGCTGCTGGACGACGGCAAGATCCGGCTGCGCGTCGACCAGTGCGGTGCCGGCTTCGCCGAGACCACGGTCATCAACGGCGGCACGCTCTCGGACCGGAAAGGGGTGAACGTGCCGGACGCGGTGCTGCCGCTGTCGGCCATGACCGAGAAGGACCGGCGCGACCTCGACTTCGGGCTGGCGCTGGGTGCGGACTGGATCGCGCTGTCCTTCGTGCAGCGGCCGGAAGACATCCGGGAGATCAAGGCAATCGTCAACGGCCGCGCCGGCATCGTGGCCAAGCTGGAGAAGCCCGCCGCCATCCAGAGCCTGGACCTTATCGTCGCCGAGGCCGATGCCATCATGGTGGCGCGCGGCGACCTGGGCGTGGAGATGCCCGCCGAGCAGGTGCCGTCGCTGCAGAAGCAGATCGTCCGCGCGTGCCGGAAGGCCGGCAAGCCGGTCATCGTTGCCACGCAAATGCTCGAATCGATGATTGCCGCCCCCGTGCCCACCCGCGCGGAAGCGTCGGACGTGGCGACAGCCATCTACGACGGTGCCGACGCGGTCATGCTGTCGGCCGAGTCGGCCTCGGGCCGGTATCCGGTGGAGGCGGTGCGAATGATGAACAGCATCATTTCCCGCACGGAATCCGACCCGCTGTACCGCGACGCCATCGAGGCATCCCACACCCCGCCGCGCGCGGAAGCGGCCGATGCCATCGGCTACGCCGTGCGCCACATCGCGCGCTTGCTCAAGGTGCCGGCGACGGTGGCCTATACCAGCTCGGGCTACTCGGCGCTGCGCATGGCGCGCGAGCGGCCGCAGGTGCCCATCCTCGGCATGACACCCCGCATGGCAACGGCCAGGCGGCTGACGCTCACATGGGGCGTGCACGCGGTGCTCTGCCGCGAGGTGGTGGATGTGCTGGAAATGACCGATCTGGCCAGCAGCACCGTGCTGGCCGAGGGGTTTGGCGAAACCGGGCAGTCCATCGTCATCTCCGCAGGGCTGCCGTTCCTGGTGGCGGGAACCACCAACCTGCTGCGCATCGCGCAGATCTAATGAGGCGACCGTGTATTGCGGCGGCGTTGCACGGTTCCCGCTGACAGGGGTCACTGCCACCTCTGTCAGCGGGCCGGGCCGCTCCCCTTCCTGACCTCGACCCCCCTCGCAAGAGGCAGGAAATGCTGAGGCTTCGATCATTTGCCCCAACTTTCGTTGACGACGGATTTGGAAGACCCTGGCGGGGCCATTATGATGTGACCGAAGCACCGGGCAAATGATCGGGATGATGGTATCGAAACCGTGCAGAAGGTAATACCCTGCTAATCAGCAGGGTGCTTTTGGAGTCGCGCGGCATGGTGATCGGCTAGCCAGCACGAAAGCCTTGAACGGTGTTGGCGATGCCAGCGCCGTACATATGCTGGCGCGTGATCTAGTCTTCACGTCGACCCGGCGGAGTTCGGGCGAATCCGGGCGAAGGGCCCAATCAAAGCGCCAGTATCGGGGGGTCTGGACTGCCATGAGTATCGAGATCGGAAAAGACATCACTGCGTTTGCCGACCAGCTGCTGGACGCCGTATTCCTGGTCGACACAGGCGGCCGCATCCAGTATGTCAGCGCCGCGTGCGAGGGCATTTTTGGCTATACGCCGAAGGATATGGCGGGCGAATTCATCATCGATCTGGTCATGCCCTCCGACCGGGACCGGACCATTGTCGAGGCCAAGCAGGTCATGTCAGGAAAGAAGCGGATCGGTTTTGAAAACCGTTATCGCCACAAGGACGGCAGTGCCGTCCATATCATGTGGTCCGCCGGATGGCTCCAGTCGGAACGGTTGCGCGTCGGGGTTGCCCGAGATGTCACTGCGCTGAAGAAGGAGAGCATTCTTGACCTTGGGCTGGCGCTTTCTTCCGTCCCGCTGGCGCCCCACGAGCAGAAAGTCTTGCGGCTGTTGTTGACCGACGCATCGGAAAAGCAGATTGCCCAGCGCCTCGGCCTGGCCGTTTCAACGACCCATTCCTATGTGACCGGCATCTTCCGGAAATTCGGCGTCAGGGGCCGGGCCGGATTGATGAGCCTGTGGCTGGAAAACCTGACCAGGGACTAAATACGCAATATAGATTGTATTTCTCGAATACAAACTATGATCTGTATTTGTCAGAAACTTCGGCCCTGCGCCTCGTACACCGCATATCTCCACCAGCGCCGCCATCAGCGCCTGACCAGCGAACACTGCGATTTCGACACCGGCATGAACGCCTGCTCGCCCGGCACCGTGGCCAGCACCTTGTAGTAGTCCCATGGGTACTTGGACTCGGCCGGTGTCTTGACCTCGAACAGATACATGTCGTGGACCATGCGGCCGTCTTCGCGGATGCGGCCGTTTTTCGCAAAGAAGTCGTTGATCGGCATGGACTTCATCTTTTTCATCACCGCCGCGGTGTCGTCGGTGCCCGCTGCCTGCACGGCCTTCAGGTAGTGCGTCACCGATGAATACGCACCTGCCTGGCTCATGTTGGGCATCTTCCTGAGCTTGTCGAAATAGCGGCGCGACCAGGCTCGGGTGGCATCGTTCATGTCCCAATAGAAGGCTTCGGTCAATACCAGCCCGGAGGCGGTCTTCAGGCCGATGGCGTGGATGTCGTTGATATAGAGCAGCAGACCCGCCATGCGCTGCGTGTTGTTACGGGTCAGGCCGAATTCGGAGGCGGCCTTGATCGCGTTGACGGTATCGCCGCCGGCATTGGCCAGGCCCACCACCTGTGCCTTGCTGGCCTGCGCCTGCAGCAGGTAAGAGGCGAAGTCGCTGGTGGCCAGCGGGTGGCGTGCGGCGCCCAGCACCTTGCCGCCGGTCTCGTTGATGACCGCGGTGGCCGAGTCCTGCAGCGTGTGGCCGAAGGCGTAGTCCGCCGTCAGGAAGAACCAGGACTTGCCGCCGCGCTGCACCATCGCGCGCGCGGTGGTGTTGGCCAGCGCGTAGGTGTCGTAGGCGTAGTGCACTGACACCGGCGTGCACAGGTCGTTGGTGATGCGCTCGGTGCCCGGGCCGGAGAACACCACGATGCGGTTCTTCTGTCGTGCAACCTCAAGCACCGCCAGCGCCGGCGCCGACGCGGCCACGTCGAGGATGGCGTCGACATTGGCGGTGTCGAACCATTCGCGCGCCTTGTTGGCGGCGATGTCGGCCTTGTTCTGGTGATCGACCACCACCAGCTCGATCTTCTTGCCCAGCACCTTGCCGCCGAAATCGTCGATGGCCATCTGCGCGGCGGTGGCGCTGCCGCGGCCGGTGACGTCGGCATACAGGCCGCTCATGTCGAGCAGCATGCCGACCTTGACGACATCGTCAGAGACGGCGGCCCTGGGCTGGGCCTGGGCGGTGCCGCAGGCAAGCGCCGCGGCGAAGGCGAGGGTGCTGGCGGCAATGCGGCGGATCGCGTGGCGATGGTTCATGGTGTCTCCCTGATTTATTGTTGTTGGCTTATACCGTGGCGATCGGCGTCACCGGGGACCCCACCGCGCCGGGCAGGCGCAGCGGCGGGGCGGTGAGCTGGAAGCGTGTGCGGCCGTTGGCGCGCAGCCAGTCCGCCAGTTCACGCAGGTACCACAGCTCGCCCAGCGGCAGGCCCAGCTTGAACAGGCAGTGGTGGTGCAGCGGCAGCAGCGGGTGGCTCTTGTCGCCGTCGGGCGCGGGCCGGGCGGGGTAGCGTTCCACCGCGTAGTTGTCGGCGATCAGCGCGGCGATGCCGGCATCGGTGATCCAGTTCAGCAGGCGCTCGTCGCGGCCGTCCAGCGCGCAGCAGCTGTGGTGCAGCACGGCTTCATCGGGATTGCGCTGCATCGACAGCACCACCTCGGCAAAGCCGGTGCGCAGCAGCAGCATGTCGCCGCGTTCGACTTCCACCTTGCCGGCGTCCAGCGCGTGCATCAGGTCGTCGTAGCCGACATTGCGGAAGTCCATGCCAAAGGTGTGCGCCAGGTCCACCAGCAAGCCGCGGCCCTGCATGCCCTTGACCGCGAAGTTCTCGATGCCCAGCGCCTGCGCGGCACTGTGGTCGTGGCCGCAAGGGTGCGCGGCGAAGTTGTCGTCATCGGCATAGTCGACCGGGCCGACGATATGCTCGTTGGCGCGGTAGCCGTTGTAGTAGACGCGCTCCGGGCGGCCGTCGCCGTCGGCGTCGAACAGTGCGCCCACGTGCGCCAGGGCATCCCATTGCGTGCTGTATTGCAGGCACAGCAGCACCTGGTCGTCGCTGATGACGTCGGTGGCGGTGGGATCGACCTTGGCCAGCGGGAAGTTCAAATAGGGGATGTCGTCGCGGAGGGTAGGCCGCAGCACCGGCGGATGCCGGCGCGGGTTGAGCTTGTTGCCGCCGGGGTAGTCCAGCGGCAGCGACAGGCAGAAGCTGATGCCGGCCTGCACCTCGCGCGCGCCCTTGACGACTTGTTCCGGGCCGATCAGGTTGATGCGGCCGAGCTGGTCGTCGGGGCCGAAGTCACCCCAGTTGGAACCTTGCGGACGTTGCTTCCAGCGCATGAGTCATGCCTCCTGTCGTGTGCGTGGCCGAGGGAGCGGCCGGTGTATGGGGTATCGGTGCGGCGTGGTTGCGCGATGTGCGTGGCCACGCGGGAAGGTCTCCTGTCCGGTTCTCGTGGCATGAAACCGGTTGCATCCCTTATAGGCCATATTGCGGGGAATGGTCATTTTGCGGTGCAGCAGGATTACGGCGGGGTGGCATCCTTATTGATGCGGGTAATGCCGGCTCATGATGTGTTGTCGTACAACTAGGCTGAGGAAGCTGCTTATTTCCGCCCAGAAATAGCAGAGGATAGGGAATTCCCGGGGTCGGAGACGACCATAAACAGATAGAATGTTGTCCGACAACGTAACACTAAAAGTGCGCGACGCGCATCCGCTGGAGATGACATGGCAGTGACCCCGACAGCAGGTGGACAGGCGGCTCGCCCGCTGTACATCACGATGCACGCGAACGACAACGTCGCGATCGTGGCCAACGACGGCGGTCTGCCGGCGGGAACGGAATTCCCCTGCGGCCTGGTGCTGGCCGAGGGCGTACCCCAGGGCCACAAGGTGGCGCTGACTGATCTGCGCGAGGGCGACGCGGTGATCCGCTACAACGTGGTGATCGGCTATGCGCTGAAAGACCTTCCGCGCGGCAGCTGGGTCAATGAGCGCGTGATCCGCATGCCGGCCGCGCCGGAACTGCACGACCTGCCGGTCGGCACGCGCGTGGTGCCGCTGCCGCCGCTTGAAGGCTATACCTTCGAGGGCTACCGCAATGCGGACGGCTCGGTCGGCACGCGCAATATCCTGGGCATTACCACCACGGTGCAGTGCGTGGAGGGTGTGGTGGAGTTTGCCGTGCGGCGCATCAAGGAAGAACTGCTACCGAAGTATCCCAATGTCGACGATGTGGTGGGCCTTGAGCACACCTACGGCTGCGGCGTGGCGATCGACGCGCCCGATGCCGGCATCCCGATCCGCACCATCCGCAATATCGCGCTGAACCCCAATTTCGGCGGCGAGGTGATGATCGTCAGCCTGGGCTGCGAGAAGCTCCAGCCCGCGCGCCTGATCGGCGCCGGCACCATCCCGATCCAGCAGGAGGGCGAGCCCGACGTGGTCTGCCTGCAGGACGAGCAGCACGTGGGCTTTGCCTCGATGATCGATTCGATCATGGCCACGGCAGAGAAGCACCTGGTGCGCCTGAACGCGCGCCGGCGCGAGACCTGTCCGGCGTCTGACCTGGCGGTCGGCGTGCAGTGCGGCGGCAGCGATGCCTTCTCCGGCGTCACCGCCAACCCCGCGGTGGGCTTTGCCACCGACCTGCTGGTGCGCGCCGGGGCCACGGTGATGTTCTCCGAAGTGACCGAGGTGCGCGACGGCATCGACCAGCTCACCGCGCGCGCGGCCACGCCCGAGGTGGCCGAGGCGCTGGTGCAGCAGATGGCCTGGTACGACCGCTACCTGGAGCAGGGCAAGGTCGACCGCAGCGCCAACACCACGCCAGGCAACAAGAAGGGCGGCCTGTCGAATATCGTGGAAAAGGCGATGGGCTCGATCGTCAAGTCCGGCACCGGCCCGATCCACGGCGTCACCGGCCCCGGCGAGAAGGTCACGCAGAAAGGGCTGATCTATGCCGCCACGCCCGCGGGCGATTTTGTCTGCGGCACGCTGCAGCTGGCCGCCGGCATGAACCTGCACGTATTTACCACCGGGCGCGGCACGCCGTACGGGCTAGCCGAGGTGCCGGTGATCAAGGTGTCCACCCGCAACGACCTGGCACGGCGCTGGCATGACCTGATGGATGTCAACGCCGGCCGCATCGCCACCGGCGAGGCCACCATCGAGGAAGTGGGCTGGGAGCTGTTCCACACGCTGCTGGCCGTGGCCAGCGGCAAGAAGTCATGGGCCGAGCACTGGAAGATCCGCAATGCGCTGGTGCTGTTCAACCCGGCACCGGTGACCTGAGCCTCGGGTCTGACGGCACATCTTTGGGCGCGCCGCGAGCGATTCTGACCTGCTGATACTGGGGATAACGCCGCCCTTAGTCTTTCAAGACTTGCGAAGGCTCGTGGCCGAATCTGCAAACGGCCAACGAGACCGATTGATTGGTGAGCCAGGAGTGGCCTTGATGGCGGCGTCTTTCGTGGAGTGTTGCGCCACCTTCGACGCCGGGCATGCCACTACGCTCGACGTGACCGCTGATTTGCTGGACTTGCGCAAAAGGGTACTAAGCGAGAGCAGTTTCGGCTCTATGGAAGGCGCATGACGGTGATAGACGGAAAGCCGTGGGCTGGGCAGACGGTTGGGGTGACACCGAACCATCGGAAGGGACGATTGCGTGCTGCGATGCCCATGCGGCAGCGTTTCCACTTATGTCTACTCGGGTTCCGCCGTTTCCGCGTCCCGCCGGCCTCAGAGCTCTCAAGTATCTGGGCTCTGAGTAGGCATACGTCAAATGGGCAGGGCGAGGGTTGCGGCCCTCGTCCAACTACATGGGTTGCTCTAGACGCCGCCAGTTGCATCGATGGTCGACTCTATACTAGAAGCGCAACCGCCATCGACCGACTATCGCGCGCTCACGCTCACACAGGACGAAGGCAGACCAGGTGCTCTAGCAGGCCGCTGAAGTACTCGCTGCAGACGGGGCAAAGCTTCCCTCTGCGCGACGCACATGCCTCGTATTTTTCATAATCCGGAAGCCGGGCGTCATTTCATCGATTTTTACGCGATTTGATGCCAATTTTTAGCTTCCTTGGTCCCATTACAGGCCCTGCGGACGGACTTGTCCTAGCGTTCGCATCCGCACGAGGTTGTAAGCGGCCATGCTAAGTACAAACATCTGGTCGACCTTCTTCAAGCCGCGCACCATCACCTGACGCATGCGCCCCACCGTCTTGACCCAGCCGAAGCCCTGTTCGATCAGCTTGCGCTTCTGCTGCGAGATGGCATAGCCGACGCTGCGGGCAATATCATCGGGCACCGCCGAGCGTCGCCCAGAAGTGTTTTGTGCAACGTGCGGAGTGACCTTCATCTCCAGGCAAGCTTGGATGAATTCCTCGGCATCGTAGCCCTTGTCCGCGCCAACGGTAACTTCTATGCCAGGATCGTCAGTGACCTGCCGGGCATCGTTGAGCATGGCCTTCGCGGCCTCGCGCTCAGCATATCCGTCGGCTTGGGTCACCACCGCGCTTACCACCAGGCCGTGACGGTTGTCGCTCAAGGTGTGGCCCATATAGCGCAGCTCACTGGCGGTCTTGCCCTTGCGATAGAGCTTGGCGTCCGGATCAGTCTTGGACTGATGCGTCTCGTTGCTGCGCTTCTCTCCTCGGAAGCCGCCGGTGCCACCGCTGTCGCTGTCATCGCCATCGCCGCCGTCCTTGCGTACGAAGCTCTTGTGGCCGGCCCAGGCCTGAATCATCGTGCCATCCACGCTGAAGTGCTCACCCGACAGCAAGTTTCGCTTGCGCGCGATGGCCAGCACCTCGTTGAAGAACGTGATCACTGCATCGTGCTGGATCAGCCGTGCACGGTTCTTGGTGAACACCGTTGGCACCCAGACTGCGTCGTCCATCGACAGGCCGATGAACCAGCGGAACAGCAAGTTGTACTGCGTTTGCTCCATCAGTTGCCGTTCGGACCGGACGCTATACAGAACCTGCAGCAGCATCGCGCGCAGCAGCTTCTCCGGCGCAATGCTCGGGCGTCCGCCCTTGATATCGGCTTCGTACATGCTTGCGAACAGCCGATCCATCTTCGCCAAGGCCTTGTTGACCATGGTCCGGATCGGGCGCAACGGATGCGCTTGCGGCACGAAATCTTCCAGTCGCCGCATGGTGAACAGGCTTTCGGTGAGGGTGTCGGCGCCGCGCATGAATCTCGGATGGAGTGGTGTCTGGTTATCAACGCTTTGGTACGCTGCCGCGCTGACTTCGGGGCTAGGTATTTCAGCAACCTGCTAGGTCGATTGAGAGTGCGTTTCTACTATGAAGTCGAATGCGGGCTGAAGTGCGATGAGGAGGCGCTCCGATAGCTCGTAAAGGTCCGTGTGAAGAGACTTGGCTGTATCGAGCCCATCGCGGTGGTATTTGTCCAAGTTCTGGCGGAAGACGTCGCCCAACCCGGGAGAGCGCTGAATCCCTGCTGCTTGAAGCATCACGTCGCTGTAGCCGGAGTTATGGGCTACATTGTTACGGCTTGTTCTCAGGGAAGCTACTCTTTCCTCTGCGGCCTTGAGGACTTCGAGTGCGTCGGTCAATCCGACACCGGGAAGAGCGCTATTGACGCGGAGATTTGCGCCACTACGCTCAAGTTGCTTCGTCTCCATGAATGCAGCGCTCCCTGCCAACAGGAACATTCTGTCTACGGCACCTACTGCGCGAAAAAGGATGTTCTCGTAGTGGTACTGGTAGTCACGTTCGTGGAACGACCCATCCTCGGCAAGTGTCCCTCGGAGGAACTCTCCGGCCAACGAGAGATAGTCCAGCGAGGTTTGAATCTCGCCGGTACGCTCTATGATAGACACTGTCGCTAAGGCGCTGGACGGCAACGATACGTCGGGACCTCCACTGGTCAGGCTTTCCAACTGGACCAACGCAATCTCGCGATATATGCGCATCAATTCCGCGAGGGAAGGGTGGTCGTATATATGAATGTGCTGGTCGGTCATGGTAGAGATGTTGGGTGGCTCGTTGTTTGTCATCTTTCCTGCCAGGATTCGGGCGACGCTAGGTGCCAGCCGCTGAGAAGGGGAGAGACGCAGAGTTCCTGAACGCCACGTCCGATTAGTCGCGGGCCGAGTCCCAGAACTTTTGATGCCGCCTTGCCTCTGTCGCTTTCAATTCATCGGCGAGGTTCCTTGCATCTTCCTGCGCCAGCTTCCCACGCTCCGGGGTTCTGTAGTGGTCAAGTTATTTCGGACAGGCAGA
>NZ_JFJW01000177.1:167-7568 GCF_000611125.1 Cupriavidus sp. SK-4 | reverse complement strand
CGCCGACGGCGTCCGCGCTATCCTTCCCCGGCCTAAAGGCAGCCTAAAGGCCGAGGCTTGCCGCGCACCTGGTCAAGGTAGGGGCGTCCTGACGTTGCGGGTTGGCGGTGCTGGCTGCGCCTGCCGTGCGCCGCAGTGGCAGGCCACTATACGCCAGCCGGCGTCAGGCCGGCCGGTACACCCAGAAGCCAGGTGAGTGGCTCCAAATCGCCCTAGTAGCACCGGTGACCCGGGACTCCATATTCCCCTTACCTTTAAAAGGTTGTAAAAGGCCTTTTAGGTAGCCTGCTTGTTCCAGCCGTTGGAAGCCCGCCTGTTCCAGCGCCGTGAAGCGCGTCGACAGAGCGGGCATGGAAGGCCGGGTGTGCCAGCTATCCCCTGGGGATAGCACGGCAGTGTTCGGCTAGTTCATGGGGCTGTGGGCGCTGTACCTCTCGTGCTCTATACCAAACGACCGGTTTGGCAGTGCGCGTCCCCCTTCTTCATCTTGTGCCATTTCGACTGCGAATCGGCGGACCGGCTGAGAGCGGCGCTGGCAAGCGTGAATCTTCGCGGAAAGCCCGGTATCGTCAATAATCAGCGCCTCCGGCAACCCGCACGCCGGCTGATTCGCTCAAGCGTGTAACTGCGCACCGCATCGAGCACCGCTTCGTCCGACCACGGCGCATCGGCTACAAAATGATGCAGGCGTTGGTGCTCCGAGCGTACCCGGTTTGGCGACAAATGCGCCGCCATGGGCTCAACGCTCTTACGCTTGACCGGCAACATCAACCCTGTGCAGTAGCCACGAAACGGCTCCACGCGATCAGCATGCCCAAGCGACTGCGCCATCAAAGACACGTAATCCGCGAACCGTTCCGTAGAGGCTCCCATCGCTTTCCTCGTAATTCACTTGAAGACAAGCGAATAATGCCTTAATTCTTAACACAGTAGTACTAGTTAGTTTTTTAAGGTGGATAAGTTAACGGAGCCGCTAGCCCGCACCGGTATTGGCTTTGCGGGCATTCCGTACTCCTGATAGCACGAGGCTGTTCACAGGTTGTCCCCAAGTGCGGCCCGGTTGGCAGGCAGTCGGGACCTGCGCCGCGAACCGCGCCGGTCCCGACCCTTGAATGGGCACGCTAGCCGTAGCTGATCGCGTCCACCGAACAGCTGGACTGATTGGATTGGTAGCTGTTGGCGCGGACCCGCCATTGGCCGCCACGTTCGGCTTGCAGCCATAGCTCGATGGCGGTGATCAGAGTGGCGTCATGGACATGCTTGTCCTGGCGCCAGCAGACCTTCACCTCGGTGCCGTTGGTGGTTTCAGTAAATTTTTCCTGGCAGTACTTTGGCATGGCTCACTCCTTTAGCGTAGATCGACGCAGACGTTTCAACTGAAACGGTAAAGTTCGGGCGATGACGTTCAGACGGTGTAGTAGTCGCGCCATGCCGCAACCAGTTGAGTGCGGATCTGCTCGGGCAATTGGTTGTTGTTGAACGTAGGCGGCTTCCTGTTGCCGTAGTAGTAGGCCGTGCGGTCATTCGTCGCCATATGGTCGCGGGCGGGATTGTCGACGCTGCGGCTCATGTGGATGCCGGGGAAGGCGGGATTTTCATAGTAGACCCAGGTGCCGCCGTTGTCGGGGTCGACATAGCCGCTCACTTTCCAATCGTCCATCATTGCAGTTCTCCTGACGTGCTACTGCGGTTTGTGCGTCGGCGGTGCTGACGCGCCGTCGACGCTGCGAACCGGCTTGCTAATGACACCAAGCAAGACCGGAGTATTCGAATCGCTGGCATCGAACCGCACCTCCGTTCCCGTGCATCCGCTGCAAGCAAGCGCGGCGGCCATGGCGGGCGCGCGCCGTATGCTGAAAGGGCCGATGCTTGCCACCGACGCGGCCAGCTCCTGCGCCAGGCGGCTATTGGCTGCCCGCAGCGATAGGCGCGGTCGAAAGCCGATAACCGCGCGCGCCGGAAGCAGGCCGAGCGCACCATCCATACCGAAAAAATCCGGCGCGCCTGCCGGCAGCGTTGCGTGCCCGCCTTCGAGCAGCTCGGCGTCGAACCAATTGCCGGGCTGTATAGGGAAGACGCCGAATCCGGCCAGGGTCAGGGTCAGACCTTCGAGCAACCCGTCGGCCGCAGTGCGCTGCAGCGCTGGCCGTTCCGCAACCGCCGCACTGGCATTGGGCATGTGCAGTCCGAGAAAGGCGGGCCAGCCGGCCCCGACGAAGGGATCCGGTGTCGGCGCTGCGGCCGGTGCGGCAGATGCCCCCAATGTGGCCGGCAGACCCCGCGGGCTGGCGAGCGTGGTAGGCGAAGGCAAGGTCAGCGACAACGCCGGCGGCAAATCTGCCGGCGAGCTGCGCCAAGCGCCAAGGCCGGTGGCCCAGCCGCCCAGCGAGTACCGCGGACAGCAGAACTCGGTACTGCCTGCATACAGGCTGGCGGCCATGTTCAGTTCGCTGGCCTCCGGCAGGGACGCGATAAGGCAGCGATTCATCGCCACGCTCAGCGCCGGCGCCCGGCCGTCCAGCGTAGCGATCAGGGCATCATGGGCGCCCAGCAGTCCTGCGCGCTGGCCATCCTGCGGGGCCGCGTCGGCGACAGCGCGGCCGGCAATGCCGTGCAGCGGCAGGTGCCGCGCCTGCAGCAGTCGCCGGTACCGCGCCAGATCCGTGCTCAAGAGGTCGCCAAGTGCTGCCGGCCGCAAAGGTCCGCGCCGCGTCATGGATGCGGCGGCCTCCACCAGAAAGCTCAGGCATAGCCAGTAAGCCGTGAATAGGCCGCTGCGAGAAGCGTAAGCACCCGCGCTGGCGGGGATGCCATTGCCGAGCTGGAAGATGCTCCAGTTGACGACCGCGGGCTGCGCATCACCCAGCCCGCTGAAAGAAGTAACAGCGGCAGGAGAGAACAGATCCGGCGCGGCGACGCCGGCATGGTTTGCGATGGCGTCGGCGTAGAGGCGCCATAGCGCGTGATCGGACAGCATGAGATCTCCAGCGGGCGGACGGTTGTCAACTGCAGCCGAGGCGGATGCACAAAGGTGTCGGACGTGGCGCCCCGAACTCATCTGCGGGGCGCCATGCGCGCATCAGCCGCCCAGCTTCTGGCTCACCACGCCGAGCAGGATGGGAAGGGTGCTGCTGACCGGCCCGATCGTAACGGTGGCTGAAGCGTCATCCCACTTGATGTCCTGCTTGGTGCCGCTGGTCGATACCGTGGCCGAGCCGATGCGGAACGGCCCGATGCCGATCGAGGCCGTGGCTTGCGCTTGCCAGCTGTTCTTGACGTTGCTGTAGTCGCTTGCCGTCATTTTTAGCTTCACGGTCGGCTGAAAGCCGGCGATGATTTGCGTCGGCACCCGGGCCAGCGCACCCTTGTCGCCGAAGAAGTCCGGCGCGCCGGGCTTGAGCCGGTTGTGATAGGTGGCAACCAGCCCGCCGTTGTCCCACCACAGTCCGGGGCCGATCGGAAAGGTGCCAAAGCCGGTAAAGTCCACCGCCAGGCTAAAATCGGAGCTGCTCGTGTTGATGCTAGTTTTCTGCCCGCTTGCCGAACCGCCGCCGAAGAAGGAGAAGAAGTCGCCGAACAAGCTGGCATCCACTGACGTGCTCCAGCCGGACTCGTCGAAGTCATAGCTGCCGGAACTCGAGCTGATCGAGATCGAGGCGCCCGCGTTGTTCTTGCCTGCCACACTGGCCTGCTGCCACTCAGCATACTTGGCGCTAAATGCCTGCAGTGAATAGGACGGTGCGAAGGCCGAGAACAAGTTGTTGGCCGGGACCGGATTGGTGCCACCGATCACCACCGGCTGGCTGCCGGCCGGCGCCACACTGCCCATCTTGACAGGCATGTTGTAGGGGTTCTGCGTGGCCATGTTCTGCGCGCCGTTGATGCCGACCTTGGCACGCGCCTGCTGCACGACGCTATAGCCGGGGCCGTAGGCCTTGATCATGATCTCGTCGTAGGCGCCGGATGCGCCGATCAGCGCATTGTTGGCATTCAGATAGCTCGGGTAGTTCTGCTGTACCCAGGCCTGGAACGGCGGAGGGTTAGGATTGACGTTCTTGTAGGCGCCATAGGCGTTGTAGGCCGCCACCTGGACATTGTTGAAATTGGTCTGTGCGGTGTTGAGCGCGGCCGTCGCCTGGTTCACCTGGCTTTCCAGGTTGGGATTGACCATTGCCCCGAGGTCCACCCAGTCGAGGAAGGTCGCATAGGCGGCAAGCAGTCCGCCGGCGGAGGAGTAGGCGGGACTGGCGGCGGGAATGACATCGCCGATGCCATACACGTAGTAGTTGGTGATGCCGGGGTCGCCATTGCCGAGGTCGACATTCAGCGTGGTCGAGCCAGCGCTGAATTGCTGCTGGTCGGTGAGCCCATTCGGGAACGCTTGGGCCTGCACAGCGCCCATCCACTTCTTCCAGAGATCCAAGGTATCGACATTTGCCATTTCTCTGCTCCAGTTGGTTTGGCGGAAATGGACGACAACGGCGGCAGTGCCAGCATCGTCCACAGACGCGCCGTGCCGCCATGTCGCTTGCACCGCCCGTCTGGATTCCATGGTCGGCGATCGCGGGCGCCGGCGAACTGTGCGGAAGACTGATTTGCCCCTTCAAAGAAACTGATTTGCGCATCGGCAGGAGCCGCATATGGCAAGTGTTGCCGCCGTTCAGAACAGACCTTCGTGAATCGCATAGCGGGTCAGCTGTGCAATGCCCTTTACTTGGAGCTTCCTCATGATGTGCTCGCGATGCGTGCCGACAGTTTTGGTGCTAATGTGCAGCTGCTCCGCGATCTCTCTGGTTGAGTGGCCTTCTACCAGCAGCTGGAGGATCTGGCGCTCGCGCGCACTGAGCGTGGCGCCCGGGGCCGGCGTGCCATGACTGCGTGCCGAGCGCAAGCTGGCCAACATGGCGGTGGCCACCTCGGCGCTCAGGTAGGAACGTCCGCTAGCCACGGTGCGAATGGCTTTGCCCAATTCGTCGAACGCGCAGTCCTTGAGCAGATAACCCAGAGCGCCCGCATCCAGCGCGGCGGCGATTATGCGCTGCTCGCTGTGCGCCGATACGCATAGCACGCGCACCGACGGTGACAACGGCAGGATGCGGCCGATCGCATCAATGCCGTTGAGCGCCGGCATCCCGACGTCAAGCGCGACCACGTCCGGGCGCAAGCGGTCGGTCAGGCGCATCGCTTCTATGCCGTCGGCGGCTTGCCCGACGACTTCCATGTCGCTCTCCTTGCACAGCAAGGCCGCCAGTCCTTCGCGAAACAACCTGTGGTCGTCCGCTAGCAATACACGGATGCGAGGCATATTCAACCTCGCGGACGGGACGCGCGCGCGCTTCCGCCAGTGTCGCCGTAGGAGAGGCCCAGGCGCGTGGCGGGCCTGCGCCGGCCTTGCGGCAGCGGTAGCACAATGCGGACTTGTGTGCCGCTGCCGAGGGCAGAATTCACCTCCAGCCTTCCCCCCAACGCGGCCAGCTGGGCCGCGCAACTGGACAGACCGAAGCCGCCCGCAGCGTTACCGGACGACGCGCAGAGCCGGGGATCGAAGCCGCGGCCGTCGTCGCTCACGGTGACATAGACATGGCCGCGACCGCAGGCACAGCGCACCCAGACCTGTTTGGCGCCGCTGTGCCGGCGCACATTGGCAAGCAATTCGTTCGCTACGCGCAGCACCACAGCCATAGTGGTCCGGTCAAGCGACACGGGCGGGCCGTGCAGTTCCAGACGCGTCAGCAGCGCATCCTGCCGCCTTGCCTGAAAGCGGTCTGCGAGACCGCGCAGGGCATCGTCCAGGCGCCCCTGCACCAGCAAGCCGAGGCCGAGGTCTAAGGTGACCGCGCGAATCGTACCAACCGCATCGTCGACCAGCGAGCGCGTTTCGTCGATCAGAGCTTTTGCCGTGGGCGCACACGCCAGGCCTTCCAGCTCGCGCAGCCGCAGCTGTGCCAGCGCGAGCGCCTGGCCGACTTCATCGTGCAAACCGCAGGCGATGCGCTGGCGCTCACGTTCGCGCACGCGGGCCTCAAGGGTGGCCAGCCAGTGCCGGCTCTGCCGCCCGCTGCGCGGCGATGCTTCAGTCGCCGATGCGATTCCGTCCCGTTCGCAAAGACGCTGCTGCCCCGAAAATGCTGACCATGCTGACCTCTTATTCTTGTTCCACGTCATGCGAGTCCCCATAAAGGCGAAAAAATCGCCATTATCCGAATATCTCTTTTAAATATTATTCAATTGACATATATTGCATGAAAGCCTTATTTCGCCTGAAGTGAGCAACGGACTCCGTGCCATCATCAGGTGGCCTGCGCGAGCTCCGCAATACTGCCAATGCCGTAGTCAGGAGGTGTCCGGCGGGTCTAGCAGGCCATGACGCAGGCAATGGATTGCCACCCCCGCGGCATTGCCGATGCCCAGCTTCCGATACAGGTTTTCACGGTGCTTGCGTATCGTCAGATCACTCAGACCGAATTCCCGCGCGATCTGCTTGCTGGTCTGTCCACTGGCAATCCGCAGCGCGATATCGCGCTCGCGCGGTGTCAGCGAAGGTGGCGGCGCTAGACGGTGAGAAGGCTTGTCATCGAGCACGGACAAGCTTTGCGCCGCGTCGCGGGCGCTGCCCTCTCGCGGGTCAGCATAGGCTGCGGGCGCCGGCGCGGCTTGTACCCCGTCCGCGGGCGCACTTTCCGCTTGCGCGCTGCCTACTTGTGCAGTGTCAGGTTGCAGGCGCGAGTCGGACGAGGGAGCGAGCACGACGAAATCCATGCTCGACGGCATATGAGGCCAGTTGCGCGGCATTGCGCGTGCCGGTCTTGGCTAGCAGATTGCTCCGGTGCTTGCGCACGGTCAGCACGCTGATCCCCAATTCGGTGGCAATCGAACGGCTATTCTTGCCGGCGGCGATCATGCGGAGAACTGCCTGTTCGCGCAGGGTCAATGTGTGCCGTGGTGCGTGTTGTGCCGGCATGCCTTCCCGCGGATTCGTTGGAGTCGGTCATTGTCGCAGATCGGCCGGTGCACGCTGGCCAAGCCTCCTCCAGTCTAACGAACATCGCGACAAACTAGATAAAAGGCGGCTTCTGCCTGGCGTTTAGATTGTGCCTCAAAGTGTGCGCGCCACGCCGACGCTTGACACGACCTAGGGAGCTGGGTGATGGGTCGGCTATCACAACATCGACGCCCAGAGACGGCGACCAGCAAGATGGGAATGCCAGTCATGGTGGATGTGTCCGGCGACAACAATTACGCGCCAAATAGACTTTAGCGGTCCTCTGCCAGCCCTGCTGCGATCAATCGGAAAGGCCAATCGCTCGGAACGGAATATCTCGATGCGTCTTAAAAATATGTTTCGTCCTTCGGCGCCCGGAGGCTGGTGGCCGTAGCGCTAACCGCGGTTCTGGGTGTTGT
>NZ_JFJW01000177.1:0-76 GCF_000611125.1 Cupriavidus sp. SK-4 | reverse complement strand
CGGCTAATGCGGCGTCTGTTGTTGCTCAATGACGGCTGGATACCTCTTTCAAGCTGTTTACCAGTGCGGACACCGC
>NZ_JFJW01000176.1:15788-68447 GCF_000611125.1 Cupriavidus sp. SK-4 | reverse complement strand
ACCGAGGCGACAACTACCTTGACGCGCGCCGCTTCTCAATCAAAGCGGTATCGACGGTAGCCTCGCAAACTGCTGCGATCTCCGGTGGAATGATCGTGCCACGCGGCACGTACAGATGACGCTGCTTCAATTCCTTCAGTCGTGGGCATAGATCGAACCCCAGTAGCCGGGCCAACGCCATGGCAAAGTCGGTGTAGCCGTGGGTGTCCACCGCCAACTGGCTGGTCTCGATGGATTCTTGGCGCACGACACCCTCAATGGCGACCCCTGCCTGGCGCTCATTGAGCACAAAAGGCTGCGCGTAGAAGATCCCCCATCGGTCACGCACATGGGAGTAGATGCCAATCGAGGACGTGTTGCGTCTTGGATCCTGTCGGGCCTGCCACACCCGTTGGGTGGTTTCCATGCTCATCATGTCGGACGACGCCAGGTCCGTGCGACCCCATGTCGCTGCAATGGGGTGAATCGCCCCGGGATTCGTGGAGGCCCGTTGGTTTAAGTCAGACCTCCACCGTGGTGGCCTGACTGGCGAGTTGCCTGTAGTAGTTTGCCTCAGCCTCCGCCGGCGGGATGTAGCCGATCGGTTCGAGCAGGCGGTGGTGGTTGAACCAGGACACCCATTCGAGCGTGGCCAGCTCCACGGACTCCTTTGTTTTCCAGGGCGTCCGACGATGAATCAATTCGGCCTTGTAGAGGCCGTTGATCGTCTCGGCCAGCGCGTTGTCATACGAGTCGCCCTTGCTGCCCACGGACGGCTCAATGCCGGCTTCTGCCAGCCGCTCGGTGTAGCGAATGCTGACGTATTGCGAGCCCCTGTCGGAGTGGCACACCAGGCTGCCATCGCGTTCGGGTTGCCGCGCGTACAGCGCCTGCTCCAGGGCGTCCAGCACGAAGTCAGTTCGCATCGAGCTGCTCACCCGCCAGCCGACGATGCGACGGGCGAACACGTCGATGACGAACGCCACGTAGAGCCAGCCCTGCCATGTCGACACGTAGGTGAAGTCGCTGACCCACAGCTGGTTCGGCCGCTCGGCCCGGAACTGCCGGTTGACCCGATCCAGCGGGCAAGGCGCCTTGCTGTCGCTGACGGTCGTCTTCACCACCTTGCCGCGCAGCACGCCGCGCAGTCCCAAGCGCCGCATCAGCCGCTCCACCGTGCAGCGGGCCACGTCGGTCCCCTCTCGTGCGAGCTGCCTCCAGACTTTGTCGGCGCCGTAGACCTGCATGTTGGCGTTCCAGACGCGCTCGATCTGCGGCACCAAGGCCTCGTCACGGTGAGCCCGGGCACATCGCTTGTGCGGCTCGCGCAGCAGCGCCGCATGGCGCCAGTATCCCGACGGGGCGATCTGCAGTGCCTTGCAGATCGGCTCGACTCCGTGGGTGGCGCGATGCTGGTCCACGAAGTCGTTCAGGACTTCAGTCGGCGGTCGAGCTCCGCCTGGGCGAAAAACGCGCTGGCCAGCTTCAGGATCTCGTTGGCCCGACGCAGCTCTTTGACCTCGCGTTCCAGGCCCTTGACCCGCTGCGCCTCGGACGTCGTGACGCCCTCTCGCACCCCGGAATCGACCTCCACCCGCTTGACCCATTCCAGCAGCGTCTGCGGGACGCATCCGATCTTCGGCGCGATCGATTCGACTGCTGCCCACAACGACGGGTACTCCCCTCGGTGCTCCTGCACCATCCTCACCGCGCGCTCACGCACCTCCGGTGAGAACTTGTTCGACTTCTTCATGGCTCAATCCTCTCAGAGATTTGAGCCTCCTCAAAACCCGGGGCGATTCAGGGGTGCCGTTGCATGAACTCCAGCACCGCGTGGCAGGCTTGACTCAAGCGACGCTCGTCCCCGGCCCAACGCATGGCCTGACGGATGCTGGTGGCAGACAACTGCGGAATCATACGGGCGCATTCGGCCGCCGTCAGACTGGTGCCGTGGGCCATGATGCCGGCGTAGACCATCAGCAGCTCTTCTGTCGAACGTGGCTCGCGGCCAAGCATGATCCAGCTGAAACGTACCTGAGCGTCAACGGCCAGGATCACTTCTGGGAGTTGCACCTCACCGATCCTCAGGTCAAGTTTGGCCCTCAACTTAATCACCTCTGGATCTTCATCCTCTGCCGGCAATACTGAAAGGTGGAGTTCTTCGTCCACGCGCAGCACACCGCTGCGCGCGGCGACGGCCACTGCCTCCACGCCGGCGCGTACCTTGGCCAGCAACGGCTTCAAAAGTGTGGATGCATTGGCTGGCAGTGACAGTCGGGCATAGTGCCGTTTGGCTTCTTCCTGCCAGCGCGCATCAGTGAAGAACAGGCGTGCGCGGCCACGAAAGCTCAGGCTGTGCTCAATCCACACCGAACCGTTGCGCACGGCACGTCGCAATGAAAACAGGGTGGCCACCTCCAAGGCCCGAAACGCGCGCTCCCGGTCGGCACCCGCAATCGCGCCGCTCCAGACCGAACCCAAGCGAGGGGCGCTGACATCAGCAGGTAGTTCGCGAAGTTTGCCCGCGTACAGTTTCGTCAATTGGGCCAAGGCTGTGGTCACCGGGTGCTCGCTATTGGCCTGCCAGGGCAGCTTGGTGATTTCGGCCAGCAAAGAGCGCACGGGACGTATGGCGTCAAACAAACGCTCACGCACCACCGAGGCCCGGCTGGGTGGTTTGCCTTGCTGGCTGGCACTGAGCAGGGCAACAATTCGAGCCCGCAACTCCGCGTCTTGAAGTTCACCCTGGGCGACCAAACCAGCCAGCTCTGCCAGCAATGTCTTGTACAGGTCAGCCCAATTGACCGTCTCCGTGACACCTGCTGCGACCGTGCGCCAAAGATCGGCAACGCGCCGCTGAACCATCAAGATAGCTTGGTCTGTGCTGGTAAACAGGCAGTGCCGTAAAAAGCAGCCAACCTCCACTGTGCGAGCGGGTTCTTTGATCCTGGCCCCCACCGAGGGAGGCCTTGAAGCCAGGCGGCGTGCATAGCGCCGCACAATGAGACCGGACAGGTCGTCCAGGTGTTTGTGGACATTCAGGGCGTACAGCAGTTCGATTCGCTCGAACACCTCGCCAATTTGTTTGGTTGAGTGTTTGGCCGGTGCCGACCACAACCAGCTCTGCTGGGTGTGGCGCGACAATCTGGATGAGAGACGCGCGACAATCAGGATGAGAATGTCGCGGTGGGATTGATGATGCCGATGTTGATTGACGCTGGCAAGCGTTTATTGATTGACGCTGGCGAGCGTGTACCGCGCGTCAATCAGGATGAGAACAGTTTATCAGTCGTTGAGGACAACTGCGTAACACGTGACGATGTATTTGGACACGTGCTTTACGCTGTTGCGTTTGATCTCGATGAGCATTGTGGAATGTCGCTGGCATCCAATGCAGCCACGCTGTCGCCGCGCAGAGCCTGCAGCGTAACGCGTTACGCTGCAGGCATTCTGTGCCGCGCGACAATCAGGATGAGAATGCTGCGGCAAGGTTGATGATGCCGATGTTGATTGACGCCGGCGAGCGGTGCCTGCCTGCCGCGCGTCAGTCGGTGAGGTCGATTGCGTAACGCGTGACTATGGCCTTAAGCACACGCCTTACGCTGTTGCGTTTGCTCTCAATGAGCCTTGTCGGAGTGTCGCTGGCATCCAATGCCGCCAACCCGTCGCCGAGCAGAGCCAGCAACGTAACGCGTGACGCGCAGGCTTCCTCACCAGTGGCGTCAATAATGGCCCGTTTGCGGCGTAAGCGGTATGCGCGTTGCCGTTGTGCGGCAGTGCGTGCGATGGGCTTCGTCGTCGAGTTATCGGATGTATCGTCACGCGTTACGAGCTGCAGATGTGCGTTGTGCTTCATTGCTGATCCTCCGGGCGCGGCGGCATGCCGACGTTGTTTGGTGTCGCGATACTGGCCGGGCGTCCCGGTCCCTGCTGCTTGCGCTCCAGGGCGGTACGCCTACGGTAGCTTTCGACGTTCAGTTCAAAGATCGTCGAGTGATGGACCAGCCGGTCGACGGCGGCTACCGTCATGGCCCGGTCGGGGAAGATACGGTCCCAATCGCCAAATGGTTGATTTGCAGTTAGCAAAAGAGAACGGTGCTCATACCGGGCGCTGATGAGCTCGAACAGCACCGACGTCTCGGCCTGATCCTTGCTGACGTATGCAAAGTCGTCCAAAATAAGGAGATCGAATCGATCCAGCCGGTTGATGGCGGACTCCAGCGACAGCTCGCGGCGTGCGACCTGCAACCGCTGCACGAGGTCGGTGGTACGGGCGAACAGGACCTTCCAGCCGTTCTCCAGCAGGCTCAGTCCAATGGCCGACGACAAGTGCGACTTGCCGCCTCCGGACGGCCCCAGAAGAATCAGGTTGGCGCCGTTGCGCAGCCAGCCGTCGCCAGCGCAAAGCGCCGAGACGTGCGCTCTCGACACCATCGGCACCGCGTCGAAATCGAAGTTCTCCAGCGTCTTGCCCGGCAGCAGCCTGGCGTCCCTGAGATGACGTTCGATGCGGCGTCGATCGCGCTCGGCGATCTCGTGTTCGGCCAGCGCCATGAGCAGGCGCGCCGCGGGCCAGCCTTCCGTGTCGGAACGCTCGGCAAAGCTCGACCAGATCTGCTTGATGGCGGGCAGCCGCAAATCGTTGAGCAGCAGCGACAGGCGGGTGGCGTCGAATTCGTGATTCATGCTGCCACCTCCATTTGCAGGCCAAGCAGGGCCTCGTAGTCGCGCAACGAAGGCAGCTGGACGTTCACCTGCGGCAGGCTCGCGGGTTTCGCTTCGAAACGGGAACTCAGCGCGTGCAGATCGGGCAGTTGCCCGTCGGCCAGGCACTGCTCGAGTGCCTGCGCCAGTTGTGCCTCGCAGTTGCGCTCGTGGGCCAGGCTGAGCAGTTCAACCATGGTCTTGCATGCCGCACGCTCCGGCAGTTGCTCGCACAGGCGTTCGAAGGTCAATCGATAGGCCTCACGCGGAAAGACCTGATCGCGGTAGACCAGGTTGAGCAGCGCCATGGGCTTGCGGCGCAGCGCGTGGATGATGTGCCGGTAGTTGACGACGTGGCCGTGCTTGCCACTGGGACCCGGACGGCCGCGCTGCAGCGTCATCAGGGCGGTGCTGCCCAGGAACAGTTCCAGCCGGTCGTCATACAGCCGCACGCGCAGTCGATGACCGATCAGCCGGGACGGGACGGTATAGAACACCTTGCGCAGGACAAAGCCGCCGGTGGAGCTGACGTACACACGCGTTTGCTCGTAGTCCGTCGTGCGCTGCGGCGGCAGTGGCTGAAGCTGCGGGCGCTCGGCCTCAATGCGCTTGCCATTGCGCGCGTTGATGCGACAGACGTGCTCGTCGATGAAGCGGCGATAGGTATCGAGGTCGTCGAAGTCGTTACTGCCGCGCAGTAGCAACGCATCACGCACCGCGTTCTTGAGGTGGCCGTGAGGGCTCTCGATGGAGCCGTTCTCATGGGCAACGCCGCGGTTGTTGCGCGTAGGCTGCATTCCGTAGTGAGCACAGAGCGCTTCGTAACGCGTGGTGAGATCGTCGCGCGCTTCGCGTTCGAGATTGCGGAACGCCGCCGACAGGCTGTCGCTGCGGTGCTCGCGCGGTGCGCCACCGAGCACCCACAACGCGTTCTGCAGCCCTTCGGCCAGCGCGACATAGCTCTCGCCGCCGAGGATGACGTGAGCGTGCTCAAAGCCCGAGCAGGCCAGCCGGAAATGATACAGACGGTGATCCAGCGCAACACCCGCCACGGTGACGCCCAGGCTGTCCATCTCAGTGAAGTCGGACAATCCGAGGCGACCGGGCTCGTGCACCTGACGGAACATGACGTCACGCTCCTCGCCATGGAGTGCACGCCAGTCGCGAATACGCCGCTCGAGCGTGCGACGCACGTTGCCCGGGAGATCCGGATGGCGCCGAAGCATCTCGTCCAGTACGGCCACGGGCCGGATGCCGGGAGCGGACTGGAGCAGCGGGACGATCTCGGCGTCAAAGATTGCTGCCAGGGGATCGGCGCGGCGGCGCCCGCGCGGCGCCTTCTTCTGCGACGGAGGTCTTGGGTCCTGTTCGATGCGATAGGCAGTGGCGGCGCTGAACCCGGCGCGTGCGCCTGCCTTGGTCGGTTGTTCCTTGTTTCTGTACTTCATGTAGAGCCTCATCTGGTGGTCGTTGACGTGACGCCCGGGCACCGTAGCCTCCCGTGAAATGGAAGGCTCCTTCATACCCGATCCACCGCGACCACCGACAAGGCTCCCCGACGACGGGGGGACTGTTCGGCGCGGCGTGGCGGCAGCGGTTCCGGGCTACGCCCTCCACCGCTGCCGCCACGCCAGTTCTCATCCTGATTGACGCGCTGTTCTCATCTTGATTGACGCGCGATACAACACCTACTATCTCGCCCGCATGCTGCGCTCCACCAACCCGCAGGAACGCGCCGTGGCCGAACGCGTGGGTGTGGTCTTCCCCAACCAGTCCAGCTGGGGCACCCACGTGAACGTGGCCGGCGGTGCGGTGGCCCGCCATGCCAAGAACCCGGCCAATGCCGTGAAGTTCCTGGAATACCTGGCCAGCCCGGCCGCGCAGGAGCATTTCGCCAACGGCAACAACGAGTGGCCCGTGGCCAAGGACGTGAAGCTCAGCAACCCGGCCCTGCAGGCCATGACCGGCGGCAGCTTCAAGAGCGAGACCATCCCGATCAGCGCCGTCGGCATGAACCAGATCAAGGTGCAGCAGATGCTGGACCGTGTCGGCTTCAAGTGAGCTGAAACACCCGCGACAACCCGGCCCGGCGCCCTGCCCGGCCGGGTTTTTTATTTCATGCTGTGATCAGCACCGAATTTGGCTGATCTACGCTGAGGCCCGCCACAGCGAGTTTTCCTAGGGATCAAGTGGATTCACCATACCCCGGTGCTTTCCACAACCCGATCCGGTTTCCATCCGCTTGGCTCCCAGCCGACACCTGGAAACTGGCTCATTCCTCCTAGGAGTCAGCATGGCCAAAATCAAACTCACCAAGTCCGCTATAGACGCGGCACAACCCCAGGCGCAGCCCGTCGAACTGCGCGATACCCTGGTGCCCGGCTTCATGTGTAAGGTTACACCTGCAGGCCGCAAGGTGTTCATGCTCCAGTACCGGACCAATGCCGGGGAGCGGCGCAAGCCCGCCATCGGCCTGTACGGAGAGCTGACCGTCGAGCAGGCCCGCTCGCTGGCGCAGACCTGGCTGGCCGAGGTCCGCCGGGGCGGCGACCCCGGCGGCGACAAGGCTGAGGCGCGCAAGGCACCGACCGTCAAGGAACTGTGCGGACGCTTCATGTCGGACTACTCCAAGGTTCGCAACAAGCCGAGCACGCAGAAAGGCTACCAGGGCAACATCGACCGCAACATCATCCCTATTCTGGGCCGCATGAAGGTCCAGGACGTCAAGCGCCCGGACGTTGCGACGATGATGAAGAAGCTGGAGTCCACGCCGATGGAGGCCAACCACACGCTCGCCGTCATGCGAAAAATGTTCAACATGGCCGAAATCTGGGGCTTGCGGACGGATGGCACGAACCCGTGCCGGCACATCCCCCAATACCCTCAAGGCAAGACCACCCGGCTCATCACCGACGAGGAAATGGGCAAGTTGTTCAGGCATCTGGACAAGGTGGAGGCCGAAAGCAGCGAACCACCCATCGTCACGCTGGCCATCCGCTTGCAGTTCGAGTTCGCGGCGCGCCGCTCCGAAATCCTGTTGCTGGAGTGGACCTGGGTCGATCTGGAGAACCGGCGCGTGGCCTGGCCTGACAGCAAGACCGGCGGCATGTCCAAACCGATGAGCGAGGAAGCGCACCGCCTGCTCTCGACGGTGCCCAGGCACGAAGGCTCACTCTATGTGCTGCCGTCGCTGCGCGATCCGCTCAAGCACATGACGAACGGGGAGCATTACAACGGCTGGAGCCGCATCCTGAAGGCTGCTGGTGTGCAGCACGTCGGCACACATGGTATCCGGCACCGTTCGGCCACCGACATCGCCAATTCGGGCATCCCGGTCAAGGTCGGCATGGTGCTGACCGCGCACAAGACGGTGGCGATGTTCATGCGCTACATCCACACCGAGGATGCGCCGGTGCGTCAGGCGGCCGAACTGGTGGCGAACCGGCGCAAGACGGTGGTGGCGGGCACGATTGCCACACCAGTCGATGTATCTTGACAGTCATTCGTTTATAGACGAAAATGGCAGCATACGAGATTGAGCATTACCTGACTCTCGGTGAGCAGAAGGACTTCTACATCGAATGGCTGAAGCGGTTACGCGACGGTCAAGCCAAGGTTGCGGTGGCACGGCGCGTCATTCGCATCGAGCAAGGCAACTTTGGCGATCACAAGTTCTGTCGCAAGGGCGTGTGGGAGTTGCGCATCGATGCGGGGCCGGGCTACCGGGTGTACTACGCCTTGTCGGGCCGGCGTGTGGTGTTGTTGCTGTGCGGCGGCGACAAGAAGACTCAGGACGCGGACATCGCTCGGGCGGTGGATTACTGGCAAGACTGGCAACGGAGAACAGATGATGAGAAGTAGACCCCATGACGATGCGATGGCCGAGTTGTACCGAAACGACCCCGCGTTCGCGCTGGAAGTGGTCAACGGCATTCTGGAAGATGGCGACCAGGCCGAACTGCTGATCGTGCTGCGTCAAATGGCCGAGGCCTTCGGCGGCGTTCAGGCGGTGGCCGAACAGGCGCACCTGAATCCGACGCAGCTTTATCGCACGCTCTCCCCGAAGGGCAATCCGGCACTTAACAGCTTGCGGGCAATCCTCAAGGCGATGGGTCTGCGGCTGGCGGTGCAGCCGTTGGCTGCACCCGCCGTGCCAGCGCATGCCACCTGAATGTGGCATTGATGTCGGTCTGCGACAACTGACGGCCACGGAGACGATAACGCCTGGTGGTGGCTTCGGATCAGTCCCTGGGTTGCGCACCTAGCCAGCGCTCCATGACGAAAATAACCACCGTGTGTGATGCATGGACTGCCAGCCGGGCCTCAGACGCCACGATCTGCGGCGGCTCAATGCCGCGTCCATGAAACGACCACGCTCGCGCGTTGCTAAGCACATTCAAACGCCTGGCTCACTGATGACGCCGAAATCACGTGTAATTCGAGGTCCCCTGGAGTTCGATCCTGGCCGGCATCGAACTGATGCATATGATTCGCAAAGGCCAGTTCATGCTGAAGCGTGAAGGCATGTCGTTTGCCGACCAGTTCTACGCATTCGCAGGACACTTCCGTCTGACGTAAGAAGTCGCTGGCGCAACCCGGTACCACTTTGCCTTGCACCCGCTAACGCGATACAACCGCACCGGACGCCCGGACCGGGCGGCGGTCACTGAACGGTCAAAACTGCTTGCGAAGCGACAGGAAAGTCAACACCGGATCCAGTTTGACATCGGCACGAACCGGCGCGCCACCGGCAGTCCCCGTGGCCTTGACTTTCAAAAACAGCTTCTGAACCGAGAAGCCGATGCTGTAGCCATCCGACAGGGGCCAGTCCGCGCCGATCGTTAGTGCCGTACCGAGCCCATCGTCAACCTTGAGGTTCTGCACGGCGCCATCTTTGGTGCTGAAAACCCTCAGATAGGTCAGACCGCCGCCGAAAAACGGTCGGATCGGCCCCAGCATGCCTGGCGAATACGTCATTGTCAAAATGGCCGGGCCACCTTTGACACTGCCCAATTTTCCCAACGGGCTCAAGGTTCCAGCGCCGCCTAAATCGGTTTCCACCGGCGAACCGACATCCAGCCGGGCCGTCCAGTTGGGCGTTACGGCGTATCCGATTTCCACGCCCAGCACGGTGTCGCTGCCCACCGTCACCGCGCCACCCGGCACCGGGTTGCCAGCGAACGAGACATCCGCCGAGGGGTGGAACTTCAGGTGGACGGCTCCGACGCCAATGGACCATGGCGACGGGGAGTTGGTGAAGGCTTGTGCATGGACGCCGGCCGACAGAGTCGCTACGGCAAAACAGGTCAGCGTGGAAGCGATAATTTTCATGATTTTGTCTCCTTATATTTTTAAAAAACGAACTTCAATTGTCCAAAATGGACGCTTTTGTCTCTTCTGAATCCCGCCGCTTCATTTCGGCCTGATGCGTACCCCGTACCGACACGCAGGACAACAAAAAGCGGCGCTCTTGCCCCTTACGCGTGCCGCAGGAAGTCAATCACCAGGCGGTTGAATTCATCGGCATGCTCCCATTGCGCCCAATGGCCGCACTTGGAGAAAACGTGCAAACGCGCGTCGTCGATGTTCCAGAGCAGCTTCAAACCGTGGTCAAGGGGAACGAAGCGATCATCGCGCCCCCAGGTAATGAATGTCTTGGCCTTGATTTCTCCAAGTCTGGCAGTCACATCCCAGGTTGAAAGCGGCGCCTTTTGTGCGCTGATGAGGAAGTTCTTCAGGTGTTCCGGTTGGCGCTGAATGGCTTCCCAGCGGCCCTGCAGCAACTCCTCGGTGATAAGGGACTGGTCGTACAAAAACACCTGAAGCATCTGTTTCAGCGTCTCGTAGGACGGCTCGGCATACAGCTTGAACAGCAGCTTGATGCCTTCCATCGGCATCGGCGCGAACATGCTGGGGCCCAGGCCGCCGGGCCCCATGAGGATCAGTTTGCCGATGCGGTCGGGGTATTCGAGCGCGAAGTTCAGCGCCGTGGCGCCCCCCATCGAGTTGCCGACCAGGTGCGCCCGGTCGATGTCCAGCGCATCCATCAGCCCTTTGACGGCACGGGCGTTGACCAGGCCGCGCTGCTCGTCCATCACCACCGCGTCCGACTTGTTGAAGCCGGGCGAATCCTTCAGGATCACCCGGTAACCGGCGTCGACAAACGGTCCGACGTTGCGGTAGTAGTTACTCCAGCCGCCAGCGCCGGGGCCCCCGCCATGCAGCATGATGACGGTTTCGCCGTTACCCGCCTCGTTGTAGTGAATATTGAAATCGGAAAAACCTTTTTCATTTATTTTCACGAACTTGCTGGTAGAACTTTCGGTGAGTGCGGTCATTTTTCATCCTTTAAGTGAGTGGAGTGGAAACTGGTCAGGCGCAGCGCTTCATGCCGCGCCGGGTTTGAAATCATGCGGCGGTCAAGGTCAACCCGCGCTCACGTGCCATGGTCATGGCGGTGTCTTCAATCATGTCTTCCTGGCCGCCGACCATGCCGCGCCGTCCCAGCTCGACCAGGATGTCGCGCGCCGGCACGCCGTACTTCGCACTGGCGCGTTTGGCAAACAGCAGAAAGCTGGAATAGACCCCGGCATAGCCCAGCGTGAGCGAGTCGCGGTCGATGCGGATGACATGGTCCATGATCGGCACCACCAGGTCTTCGGCCACGTCCTGGATCTTGAACACATCGACTCCGGTTTCGATCCCCATGCGCGCGCATACGGCGATGAACACCTCCATCGGCGTGTTGCCGGCGCCGGCACCCAGGCCAGCGGCAGCGGCATCGATGCGGGTGGCCCCGGCCTCGATCGCGGCGATCGAGTTGGCGACGCCCATGGCCAGGTTGTGATGGCCGTGAAAGCCCAACTCGGTTTCGGGTTTGAGCGCGGCACGCACGGCACTCAGGCGCGCTTTCACGTCGTCAGGCAGCATGTAGCCGGCCGAGTCGGTGACGTAGATGCAGTTGGCGCCGTAGCCTTGCATCAAGAGTGCCTGGCTGACCAGCTTTTCTGGGCTGGCCATGTGCGCCATCATCAAAAAGCCCACGGTGTCCAGACCCAGCTTGCGCGATTGGGTGATGTGCTGCTCCGACACATCGGCTTCGGTGCAGTGGGTGGCCACGCGGATGGTGTTCACGCCCAGGTCCTTGGCCATCTTCAGGTGTTCGACGGTGCCGATGCCGGGCAAGAGCAGGGCACTGACCTTGGCCTGCTTCATCAACGGAATCACGGCGCCCAGGTATTCCTCGTCGCTGTGCGCCGGAAAGCCGTAGTTGACGGAGGAGCCGCCCAGGCCGTCGCCGTGGGTGACTTCGATCAGCGGGATGCCCGCGGCATCCAGGCCGCAGGCGATGGATTTCATTTGCTCCAGCGTCATCTGGTGGCGCTTGGGGTGCATGCCGTCGCGCAGCGTCATGTCGTGGACGGTGACTTTTTTGCCTTCTAGCTTCATGGTGGTTCTCCTGCGTGGTTCAGGCGTGGACGGGCTGGAGTGTCAACTGCCCGGCGAGGATTTCCTCGGCAAACATCTCGGCGGTGCGGGCCGCCGCCGCCGTCATGATGTCGAGGTTGCCGGCGTATTTGGGCAGGTAGTCGCCCAGGCCCTCGACTTCCAGGTAGACCGAGACGCGCAAGCCGTCGAAAACCGGGCCGTTGACCAGCTTGTAGCCGGGCACGTACTTCTGCACCTCTTTGATCATGGCGTGGATGGACTCGGTGATCTTGGCCTGATCGGGTTCGCTCTCCAGCAGGCAGTGCACGGTGTCGCGCATGATCAGCGGGGGCTCGGCCGGGTTGAGGATGATGATGGCCTTGCCCTTTTTGGCGCCACCGACCTTTTCGACCGCGCCGGCGGTGGTGCGGGTGAATTCGTCGATGTTCTTGCGCGTTCCGGGTCCGGCGGACTTGCTCGAGACGGTGGCGACGATTTCGCCGTAGGCCACCGGCTGGACGCGGCTCACGGCCGCGACCATGGGAATGGTGGCCTGGCCGCCGCAGGTGACCATGTTGACGTTCATCTCGCCTTTGCCGACATGTTCCTTGAGGTTGACCGTCGGCACGCAGAAGGGGCCGATGGCCGCCGGGGTCAGGTCTATCATCAGGGCGCCGAGGGCATTCACCTTGCGGCTGTTGTCAGCATGCACGTAGGCGCTGGTGGCATCGAAGACGATCTGCACGCCGTCGGCCTGCATGTGGGGAATCAACCCATCGACACCGTCAGCGGTGGTCTTGATGCCCATCTCGCGGGCGCGCTTGAGGCCGTCGGATTCGGGGTCGATGCCGACCATCCAGATGGGTTCCAATACCGGGCTGCGCTGCAGCTTGGCCAGCAGGTCGGTGCCGATGTTGCCGGGGCCGATCAGGGCGCATTTGATTTTTTTCGTCATGTGCTGAAATTTCCGGAAAAGTCAGTGAAAGCGCACCGAGCAGCCGCCGATGCCGCCGATGGTGACGCGGAAATGGTCGCCGGCCTGGGCCGGGAACATGGCGGCCAGCGCGCCGGAGAGAATCACCTCGCCGGCTTTCAGACCGATGCCCAGGCGGCCCAGGGTGTTGGCCAGCCAGGCCACGGAATTGACCGGGGAGCCCAGGGCGGCGGCGCCGGCGCCGGTGGCGATGATCTCGCCGTTTTTCTCGAGCACCATGCCGCAGGTCATCAGGTCGATCCTGCGCGGGTCGGCGGCGCTGCTACCGAGCACGAACATGCCGCAGGAGGCGTTGTCGGCCACGGTGTCCTGGATCTTGATTTTCCAGTCGCCGATGCGCGAGTCAACGATCTCGAAGCAGGGCATGACAAAGTCGGTGGCAGCCAGCACGTCGGCGTTGGTGACGCCGGGACCCATGAGGTCCTTTTTCAGGACAAAGGCGATTTCCCCTTCGGCCTTGGGCTGGATCAGGGAGGACATGGCGATGCTGCCGCCGTCGCTGACGATCATGCCGTCCAGCATGTAGCCGAAGTCGGGCTGGTAGACGCCCAGCATGTTCATCACGGCCGCGCTGGTAACGCCGATTTTCTTGCCGACGACGCGCTCGCCGGCCTGCAGACGGCGCGAGATCATCCGTTGCTGAATGTGGTAGGCGTCCTCGACGGTGATCTCTGGATGGCGGCTGGTCAACGGCTCGACCACGGTGCGCGTGCACAGCGCGCTGTAGAGCTCGTCACCCAGCGTTCCGATCAGTTCAGGGGTCATGGCGTTTCTCATTCCAGGTCGGGGCGTTCATTGCTTTGAGGCAGCTCTCCCAGGCCCGCTTCCGCGCCCCGGGAAGGCATCTTCACTCCTTGATCAAGCCTTCGGCGCGAAGCGCTGACTGTACCGCTTCACGGCCTCCAACACGGCCTTGGAAGGCCTGCAGCGAGGGCCAGGGCGAAAGATCAATGTTGACATATGCGCTCCAACCGAGCACGACGAACAGATAGATGTCGGCCACACTCAGTTGGTCGCCCAGCAGATAAGGCGCATGTTCGAGCTGTCGTGCGACCTGCCCCAGGCGGGTGTTCAGGCTCTGCCGCACGGCGTTTTTCCACTCATCGCTGGAGGCAGGGTTGAACAAGGGGCTGAAGCTCTTGTGCAGTTCGCTCGAGATGAAGTTCAGCCATTGCTGCAAGTGGTAGCGCTCGAAGCTGCCGTTGGCCGGCGCCAGCTGCTTGCCGGGGACCTGATCGGCCACGTATTGCACGATGGCCGGGCCTTCGGTCAGGGTACGGCCGTCGTCAAGCTGCAGGCAAGGCACGTACCCGGCCGGGTTGATCTCCAGGTAGTCCTGCCCGGAGGCAGTCTTCTTGCTCGCAAGATCGACCTGCACCAACTCGAAGTTCAGGCCCGCCTCGCGCAATGCAATGTGCGGTGACAGGGAGCAGGCACCAGGGCTGTAGTAAAGTTTCATGCAGGGATTCCCGTGCTATTCAGGTTGTTGTTCATGCTTTGTTGCGCGCAGCTGCTTTGTCGCGCACAGACTTGTGGCCCCACATGCTCGGACTGTCGTGCCTCACCACAACCCAGGAGCGGTCAACGGTACGGGCACTCCAGCCATACTCGACCTCTACTCCGGACGGGGTCGAGGCATAGAACGACACCATGTGGTCATTGGTGTGGCGCCCCAGCGTGGAGGTGATCAAGCCGTCCGCGTCAACCCGATCAAATGCAAAGCCGACGTCATCGAGCGAGGCGACTTCGAGCATGAAGTGATGAATGCGTTTTGGCAGCGGGAATGCCGCAATTGCCAGGGTGTGGTGGCGTTCGTTGCAGTGCAGGAAGTACGCAGGAACCGTCACGTCCGGCCCCATTTTCATGTCGATGACGTCAGACAACTGGAAGCCGAGCACGTCGGTATAAAACGCCAGCGCCTTGTCCGAATCCGGAACGCAGCGCACGAAATGCCCCAGCCCTTGCTCGCCGGTCAGGAAACCCGACACGGCCGCACCAGGCAGGAACGGTTTTTCGAACACCTCGCTGGCGCCATAGTAAATTTCCAACGGCAGGCCAAACGGGTCGGCAAAGGTGATCAATCCGGTCACCCCGCGGCGCCTGGCCAATGAGGCATCGCCGGTGGTGACTGCGATACCGGCCTGTTTGAGCTTGTCAGCCATCTGCGCCAGCCCTGCCGCATCGGCCACCTCGTAGCCGGCAAAGGCCAGATCGTCAACCTCGCCCTGCTGAACGGCGATCCGCCAGGCTCTCGAATCGATGCGGAACAGGTCGCCGTTGTCGGTCGTGCCCGCTTCCATCAAGCCCAGTTTCTGCGTCAGAAACGAACGCCAAGCAGCTACGTCGCTGACCGCAAACCCCATGTATCCCAAACTTCTGATGCTCATTACTGTCTCCTTCGTCGATGCTTAGGGATGGATATTCAGCTGTTCGAGCAAGTCATTACCTCCGGCACCCGAGAAGAATCCACGAACGCCCAAGCCACCGTCGTAGTTCAGCAAGGCCCCGGTCGCAGGCGCCGCATCGCCTCGGGTGGCAAAAAACACATAGGCCCCGGTGTACTCTTCGACCTCGGGCATGCGACCAATCGGCAGCACCGACTTCAGCATGTCGGCCAGCGGTACGGTCGAAATCGCCTTGCTGCCCATTCCCAGCGAGGAAGGACCTCTCAGATCGCTATTGATGCCGCCCGACCCCACGCCGTTGACGCGCACGTATGGCGCCAGCTCGAACGCCAGTTCACGCACCAGGCCCACGATGGCGTGCTTGGCTGCGGTGTAAAGAGGGCCGCCGCCATTGGGATAGAAGCCCGCATTGGAGATCGTGAAGATCACGTTGCCACGGCTGGCGACCAGGGCCGGCAGGCAGGCCTTCACTGCATGGATATAACCCTTGACATTGATGTGAAAGACCTCATCGAACGCGGCATCGAGGCTCTCTTCGGGCAGGTCGACCAAGGCCGTCGAGTAATCCCAGATGCCTGCATTGGGAATCAAGGTGTCGATTTTCCCGAACCTGGCCACGCAGCGGCTGGCAGCCTGTTTCTGGTCTTCCAGTGAACGCACATCGCCGACGATGCCGAGCACGTTGTCGCCATGATCGGTTTCCAGCTCTGCAAGGCGCTCTGCCGACTTGTCGAGCACCGCCACTTTGGCGCCTTCGGCCACGAATCGGTCCACGAGCGCGCGCCCTAATCCGGAGGCGCCCCCCGTGATCAGTACCGCTTCACCTTTCAGTTTCATTTTTCCAATCCCCTTTATTGTTAAAGCGATTCGCCGGTCATGCGCATCAATTCGGTTTGGCTTTGAGTAAATCCCGCAGGTTCGAGCCGACGTCCTGCAGTTGCTCGGCGGAAACAGAAACCCGGGTGCCGACCAGTCGGGTCGCCACAGAAAATTCCCTGGTGGCATTGATCGCCGTCGCGGCCTCGACGCAGCCATCAAGCAGCCTGAGCAACACGATTGGCTGGCCGCTCTGGGCGTCGCCGCGTACGACGATCTCGCCGGGCCCTTCGGCATCGCCAATCATCTGGATGCGGTGGCCTGCAATCTCCGTCCACGAGGTCGGCACCTGGGGCGCCGGCACGGGCTGACTCAACATGGCGCTGGCCGCGATTTCGGCCTCCATCTGGCTGTTCAGGTAGGTCTCCAGCGAGCGCTGGCCCCCTTGACGCAGCGGCCAGGCGGCGACGTCACCGGCGGCGAACACCTCTGGACACGAGGTGGCGCCGGTGGCGTCGACCAGCACGCCGCGCGCGCAGGCGATGCCAGCGGCACGGGCCAGCTCGTCCGCCGGCTCGGCGCCAATGCTGACCAAGACCACATCGGCGGGCACCCGGCGCCCGTCGGCGCAGATCACGGCGCGCACCTGCCCCTGGCCTTCGAAGCGCGCGGCCTGTGCATTGCGCTCCACGCGGACACCCATGCGTTCCAGTTCGGCCCGACACCATGCCCCGGTCCGGTGACCCAGCACGCGCACCAGCAACTCGTCGCCGGCTTCCAGAATCGTGACATGGACACTCAGCTTGCGGGCGGTGGTCGCCACCTCGCAACCGATCAGGCCTCCGCCGACGATGACCAGCGACTGGCCCGGTTGCAGCGCCTGCCGCAGCGCCTGGCTGTCGGCGAGGTCTCGCAAGGTATGGATGCCTGCCAGGTCGCCACCCCGAATCGCCATGCGCCGGGCGCGCGCGCCGGTGGCCAGCAGCAGCCGGTCGTAGGCCAGCGGGGCGCCCGATTCAAACTGAATCTGGCGGTTGGCCAGATCCAGGCAACTCACCCGTCGCCCGAGCTGGACATCCACATGGGCCGATGCGTACCAGGCGCTGTCCAGGATTGCAGGCGGCTCGGGCTGCTCGCCCGCCAGCACCGTCTTGGACAGCGTGGTCCGGTCATAGGCCTGATGCGACTCATCCCCGAGCAGGTGGATGCGCCCCTCGTATCCCTGGGCGCGCAGTGCGCGCGCAGCCGTCGAACCGGCCAGGCCGGCGCCGATGATGGCGATGGTGTCGATCATGGCGCCAGATACCCGGCTTCGAAGTCGACCAGCACGTCATTGTCTTCGATGCGGATCGGAAATATCTTCAGTGCCTCACAGGGCGGCGGTGATTTGACCTTGCCCGTGCGAACGCAAAACTTCCCCATGTGCAGTGAGCATTCCACCACGTCACCTTCAAGATAGCCGCCATCGGACAGGGACCAGTCGCCGTGGGTGCAGCGGTCCTGTGTTGCGAACAGCTCGCCATCCACATTGAAAATCGCGACGGAGGTGCCTCCACTTTCGACCTTCAGGGCTTCGCCTTCGGGCACATCTCTTCGATCACAAACTCTGGTAAATTTCATAACGCTTCTTGTAATTAGTTAAAAGGGTTAAATCGCCTGGGGCGAACAGTCACTGTTGGTGGCTGAAGAGTAATTCAAAGTGTCCTCAGCGATTTCGACGCCAGGGCACGCCAGGCATGCAGGCCCCAGCCAATCCACAGCACATGGATCACCAGCGTGACAAGCCCGAACCACAAGGCTTCGTGGCTCCACACGATGCTGTAAAAATCCCAGAGGCCATCGACCACTTCCGTTGCGATGACCACTGGAATAACGGCCCGATAACGGCCCGGATCGCGGGCGCCCCACAAAGCGACGGCCCCGATGGCGCCCAACTGGAGACCGACCACCGCCCAGGCATCCTGCAGCAGGGTGAAAATCGGCGCACCCACGTGCAGTTCTACGCCTGGATACATCCTGCCAAACAAGCCCAACGTGCTGAAGGGAAGCGTGCCAATGAGGTTGATGATGTAGAAGACGCCGATGGCGATCAAAAACAGTCTTGCATTTTTCATGGCAGCATCCTCATTGAGGCCGGTTCAGCGTGCTGGGCTAGAAGAACATGCCCAGGTTGTTCGACAGCAAGGTACTGGCGTCGAGCAGGATGGTGCGCTTGGCGATGCTGAAACCAAGGTTGTTGTCGGCGCGGCGCAGCACGTCCCGGCGTTCGCCCGCGAAGATGTCGACCTGGCGCTCAAGCCGATTGCGGTACAGGATGAATGCGGAATTGACCTCGAAGGTATCCGGCGTGGCCGTCTCCTTGACGATGACGTTGGAGACCAGGTGGCGCGTGCGGGAAGGCGGGTTCTCCGCCCAGCCCACGTCCGAGGTCACCTTGCGGATGCGCCCGTACATGGTTTCATGGGTTTCATCGAAATGGGCTAAATCCTGGTCGCCGGAATATTCCAGCTCGCCCTCCCGGATCATGCGATTGGTGCGCAGCGGCATGAAGTAGTGGATATCTTTGTCCAGCAGGGCAAACCAGGCCTCGTAGGCCCGGTGGTCAAGCAACTGCGCTTCGCGGTAGTAGAACTGCTCGATCTCGTTCTGCAACTCAAGGCCAGCCGCCTTGCTTGGCCATTCAAATGTTTTGAAAAAATGCGGGGATGGATTTGTCATAACAGTTATCTCCAAGTAAATATCAGGGGACGGAACCTCGGCGCGCCGTCTGCACATGCACGTCCAGCCCACCATGTTGAATTCTTCCGGTTGACAGATCTAACGATTGCGTCTTGATCAGGGCTTGAGCGTGGCCCAGCTGGGCTCGGACATCATGCGCATCCAGTGGTGATACATACCCCGCGCCGCTTCTTCGGCGTAGACGTAGCCGACGTTGCCAGGAAAATCAGGGTGACCGGTCTGCGACCGACCCAGGCCCATCTGGGCATTGAGCGGCTGGCTCTTGGCCTTGTACCCACGTAGCCCCTTCTGGATCTCCACCCAGTTCTCGCCATCGTCCTGCTCAAACACGCCGCCTGCGGAGAAGTTGCGGATGTTGTGCCGGCGATATTCTTCCTTGATCTCCGCCGGGGCGTCGGCATCGACCAGGGTGAAGGCCCACACCTCGATTTCATTGGGACCACGCGGGTGCCAGGTCCGGATGTTGTTGAAGGAGGGCAGGAATGAACAGGTCGGGAAGATCGTCATGTGCTGGCCGACCATGCGTCGAACCGGCATGCCGGTGTGCCCCAGGCGCTGTTCCGCAAGCTCGGCAGCCGGACCCTCGGTCCAGTACTGGGTGACCTTGGGGCCCATCACCGCCAGGAGTGTGCCCGGCTCGTCGACATACCAGCCCGAGCCGTGCCCGCCCCAAGCGGCCCGGAACTGATTGCCCTTGGTGGGTATCTGCGCCTGGGAGAGGTCCATTTCCGGCGGAATGCCCGCCAGGATGCCGGACAGGTGCGTCATGGTGCCGGCGTGGTACATGTCACTGCAGAACTGCTCGGCGGCAAACTTCCAGTTGCACGGAATCACCCACTTCTGCATGCCGCCGATGGCCACAGTCCCGGCCGGCGTGCGATCCAGCATGACGTCCATATAGGGGCGGGCGTCACCGAGGTAGGTCTCCAGGTCTGGCGCCTGCACATCCCAGTTGGCAAAGACCAGGCCCTTGTAGGTTGCCACGCGTGCCTGGAGCGGGCCCCATTCGGCCTTGTCAAAGCCGCAGTCGCCTTCTTTCTTGTCGCAAAAGGCTTCCTTCTCGAACGGCACGTTCACCAGCTTGCCGGCGATGTCGTAGGCCCAGCCGTGATAGCTGCAGGTGAAAGCCTTGGCGTTGCCGGCGTCCGAGCGGCAGATACGCATGCCGCGGTGCCGGCACTGGTTCAGGAACACCTTGATGCTCTTGTCTTTCTGTCGCACCATAACCACCGGATCTTCGCCCATGTAAGTGGCCAGGAAGTCCCCGGTTTCAGGCACATGACTCTCGTGCCCAAGTAACAGCCAAGAGCGACCAAAAACCCGCTCAAGCTCCAGCTCATAAAGACTCTGATCGGCGTAGATGCGTGGATCAAGCAGCCCTTTTTCCTGATCGACCAACCCCCGGATCGCCTCCGGCGTCCAATTGGTAACCCACTTCACAGGGGCTCCCTGCACTTCTTTGATTGCTGAACTCATGATTTAACGTCTCCGTTGAAATGCCCTTGGCAGGGCGGAAAAAATACCAACCTCTTCCATCACACAAAAAAGATACCTGCGATGTTGGCGTCACCGCAACAAACCGAATTGCCGAACCACCGAAATTGATGACTCAATATGCATCCGCAACAACTCAGTACAGCGCTCGGCATCACGCGCGAGCGCGCTGTCACGAAGCGCCAGATGCTCCTCGTGCACGTTTCTGGCAGGCCGGTTGTGCATCGCCGTCAATCGGCGGTAGCGCTCCATTTGCAAATACAGGATAGACAGGAACCGCTGGGTCCAGGCGGATGAACAGGCTGAGATCAGGGCTTCGTGAAAGTCGCGGTTGGCTTGCTCCCACTGATTGAACAAGTGAACCGGATCGCGCATCGTGCGCTCGTCGAGGAGCGAGAGCCGGTGATACGAACTGACAACCCGCGCCTCCCATTCGGCGTCGCCATTCAGCACACTTTGGCGCAGCGCTTCGCACTCAAGCGCGATCCGCGTGGCGGCCAGATCACGCATGTCATCCAGAGACATGGGGGTCACATGAAATCCACGCTGGGCCTGTGTCTGCACCAGGTTATTGGCCACCAGCAGGGAAAGCGCCTCCCGCACGGTCCCGCCGCTAACCTCATAGCGCGACTTGAGATCTTCAATGGCGAGTCTGGAGCCAGCAGCGAGTCGCCCCTCCACGATGTCCGCCCGCAACCGCTGAAACGTCGCCTCAATCAGGCTGCGCACGTTCGCGATGGGCACCGGCGACGCATCCGCAAATGACTTGTCGCCTCCCATGGTGAGGCTGTTTGGAGTTCTCGCATTCATTGCATTTCTCACCTGGTCATTACAGAAAATTTCCCCACATTTCAGCGCGGACTGAATCAGGCTTCGATAGCAAGTGGCTCGTCATAATGTCGATATTATTATCGACATTCGACATCCATACCTGAGTGAAAACCCTAGGAAAGGTCTTAGTACGGGTTTGGTGTCCATCGCTGCGATGCCCTCGGCCAGTGCGGTGCGCCGCACCAGATGCACGGCATGCACAGATTCGTCGCTGTCGTGCACCTCGGCACCCACGATCTTGCGGCTGTACAAATCCAGGATCAGGTACAGGTGGAACTTGACACGACTTGCGGTTCGGGCGATCCCTGACGGGTTTCAGCCGCTCCCACATCGTTTTGGATGATCCTAAATCCGGCAGTTGCTCGACCGTGATCGGGCGCTGAGCCAGTCCAGTTGCGGCTTTGCGCGGTTTTGGCACACTCACCCGATGGGTGAAGCAAGACGCAAGGCGCTGGCGGCGCGTCCAAGGGCAGGCCATGAGCCCGTCCAGCCGCAGATCGTGGACACGCTGGGCGGGCGCATGCACGTGCGCTGGGACGAAGGTGCGGCGGCCACGCCGCACGGCCAACTGGTGTTCTTCGCGGAATTCCTGGCCGCCACCGGCGTGTTCGAGCGTTGGGTGTCCGCTTGTCCACTCGTCTACCGCAGCGGCAACGCCCCGGACAAACGTGACGTGCTGGGCACGCTGATGCTCGGACTGCTGGCCGGGCACCGACGCTACGCGCACATCACCGCCCTGCGAGGCGACGCTGTGGCCGCGCAGGCCCTGGGCATGAACAGAATGGTCAGCGAGGACGCGCTGCGCCGGGCGCTGCAGCGCATCGACGAAGCCAGCAGTGCGGCGTGGCTGCGCCCGAGCCTTGCTACTTCAGTGCGCGAGGTGCTCGACCAACCCTGGGTGCTGGACATCGACGCCAGCATCAAGCCGCTGTACGGGCACCAAGAAGGCGCGGAGATCGGCTACAACCCCACCAAACCCATGCGGCCCAGCCATGTGCTGCACACCTTTCTGGTGGCCAACTGACCTTGCCCTCGTTTCGTGTAGCTCTTAGCCCGACGATTACGCGGCCTTTTTGCGCTGTGCCTCGTACCAGCGTTGCTCGAACTGCATCGGGCTGAGATAGCCCAGTGACGAATGCAGCCTGCGGTGATTGTAGAAAGCCATCCAGTCCATCACAGCCTGTTTGGCTTGCTCTCGGGTGGTGAACTTGTGTCCATGCACGCTGGCCGTTTTCAGCCGGCCCCAGAAGCTCTCGGTCGGTGCGTTGTCCCAGCAGTTGCCCTTCCTGCTCATTGACGAGCGCATCTTCCAGTCTTTCAACGCCCCCTGGAACTCGCCGCTGCAATACTGGGCGGATTCAATTGGTCGTCGCAACACCTTCAACCAGGAGGTGTTTATGGGGCGACCCGCAGGATGGATGAAGCAATTGACAGGGAGAGATGCGATGCGATCTCCGGGGGCGCCTTCGCTTCGGCGAGAGGTCGAGCGCCAGTTCTGGGTACAGATTGCAACCGGAATCACCAGTGAGAGGGCAGCTGAGGCGGTTGGCGTATCGCAGGCGGTGGGCTCGCGCTGGTTCCGGCATCGTGGAGGCATGCCATTGTTCATGTCGAAACCTGTATGTGGGGTCTCCTCGTTTTCAGTGCAATAAGTGACGGTACGAAAAGCTAGCACTGGCGCGGAGGTGGTGTTGGTAGATCGTTGATTTCATTGACTTTCCTGTTCACTTTCAAATCTGCGATTCGTGGCGTCAAACCGTGGTCGGTTTCATCCATTGGTGCCAGTTATCGATGCATTTGGCCGCGAAGGCAGGATTTGGTCAGCATAGCGGTCAACCGGGAAGCGAAACACACCCCGCAAGTTGATGCTCTCCAGCCTGGTGGGCGCAATCTTCCCGATCAGTTCCGGTGGAATGACCTGGCGGCGGTTCGACCAGCGATCCAGGACCGCCTGCATCTGTGAGGTATTCCACGCCATCACGATGTTGGCCATCAGGCTCAACGCATCGGCCACAGCCTGCATTTCATCGACACGTTTGGCCTGCGCCGGGCTGATCCGGCCGGTATAAATGGCGCGCTTGAGGGCGTTAACAGCCTCGCCCCGATTGAGCACCCGGCGCAACTCGTTCCTGAAAGCGTCCTTGACAAAGTAGTCAGCCAAAAACGCCGTACGCAGCAACCGCCCCAATTGCACGCCAGCCTCATAGATTGGATCGCCCTGGGCGGCAGAACCGAACCGCGCAAGAGCTGCCACCGCACTGGCATGTCCGCTCATGACCGAGGCTGCCAGGTGCACCAGACTATCCCAATGCTTTTCGATCAAAGCGACGTCGACATTGGCTTCGCACACCGCAGCGATTTCTGCGGGCACTTTGGTGCCGCGTGGCACAAAGAGGTGGCGCTGTTTGAGTTCCTTCAACCGCGGGCAAAGATCAAAACCAAGCAAACGGGCATGTGACATGGCAAAGTCGGTGTAGCCATGGGTATCCACAGCAAGCTGGCTGGTCTCCAGCTTTTCTTGGCGGATGACACCTTCAATGGCCACGCCCGCCTGGCGCTCATTGAGCACAAAGGGCTGCGCATGGAAGATGCCCCACCGGTCTTTTACATGGGAGTAGATTCCAATGGAAGGTGTGTTGCGCCGAGGATCAAGCCGGGCTTGCCACACCCGTTTGGTGGTCTCCATGGTCATCATGTCAGAAGATGCCAAATCGGACCGCCCCCAGGTGGCGGCAATCGGGTGTCGCTGCATGAATTCCAGCACAGCCTGGCAGGCCTGGCTCAGACGCCGTTCGTCCCGCGCCCAGCGCATGGCCTGGCGAATGCTGGTGGCAGACAATTGCGGAATCATGCGCGCGCATTCGACCGCAGTCAGACTGGTGCCGTGGGCCATGATGCCGGCATAGACCATCAGCAGCTCGTCGGTAGAGCGCGGCTCACGTCCGAGCATGATCCAGCTAAAGCGCACCTGGGCGTCAACGGCCAGAATCACTTCCGGCAATTGAACCTCACCGATGCGGTGATCCAAAGCCGCGCGCAGCTTGGTCACTTCTGGGTCTTCGTCCTCTGCGGGCAATGGCGACAAATGGAGTTCATCATCCACGCGCAGTACGCCACTGCGGGCTGCAGCGGCCACCGCATCGACACCGGCAGTTACTCTGGCCAGCAAAGGCTTCAAGAAAGTGGCAGCCTTGCTGGGTAACGATAGACGGGCATAGTGTTTCTTGGACTCTGCCTGCCAACGCTCGTCCGTGAAGAACAAGCGCGCACGACCCCGAAAGCTCAGGCTGTGCTCAATCCAGACCGAGCCATTGCGCACCGCGCGGCGCAGGGCAAACAGGGTGGCCACCTCCAACGCCTGAAACGCCCGTTCCCGGTCTGGGCTGGAGATCGAAACCTGCCAGATCATTCCCAGACTTGGTGCCACCACTTCAACTGGCAGCTTTCTGGATCCTTTGAGATATAAAGCTTGCAGCTTGGCAAGGTACTCGATGGCAGGATGCTCGCCGGTGGCCTGCCAGGGCAGCTTTGCAATGGCGACGAGCAACGACCGCACGGGGCGAATTCCATCAATCAATCCCTCGCGGACCAGGGAGGCCCTGCTCGGTGGTTTGCGTTTCTGGGTTTCGGTGATCAAGGCTTCAAGACGGGCACGCAACTCAGCATCTGGCACCGCACCTTGCGCGCTCAAGGCAACAAGTTCGCCGAGCAGCGTTTTGTACATTGCGGCCCAATTGACGGTAGCGGGGACATCGGCGGCAGCCTGACGCCACAGATCGGCGATCCGGCGCTGCACCATAAGGATCAACTGGTCTGTGGTGGTGAACAGGCAATACCGAAGAAAGCATGCGACCTCCACGGTGCGCGCTGGCTCTTTGATCTTGGCTCCGGCTGAGGGCGGCCTGGAGACAAGTCGGCGCGCGTAGCGGCGCAAGATGAGATCGGGGATGTCTGCCAGGTGCTTATGAACGTCCAGCGTGTAAAGCAGGTCGATGCGCTCCAGTACCTCGCTGATTTGGCGGGTTGAGTGTTTCGCCGGTGCAGCCCATAGCCAACTCTGCTGGGTTTGTCCATCTGGGCGCAGCTCTGAAACTGAGGCTCGCCAGCGATCAAGTGTTGCTGGATCAACGCTGGCGGCGATGGCGGTGCCTGTTTCAACTTCAAGCTGGGCAAGTGCCGCCGCAATCAGTGTCCGAATTGCCCGCTCGTGCACGATCACCAGCTTGTTCTTGTACAGCCATTGACGCGCCCGCACGAGTAGCTGATCGCGGTCGGCGCAGCGCGCCACTTCGTCGCGCAGTTCACGTACCAGTGAGCGGCGCTGGTGCTCGCTCATCCACTGGAATCCAAGGACCGTGCAGGCTACTTGTTGGTGATCGAATAGCGTGCGCCCGCGTTCATACATGGCTCTCAGCGAGGCGACTTCTGGTGCTGCAATGCCAAGCTCGTTGCCAAGGTGGCGCCACAAGGCTACTGGAATTACCCGAAAGGCACCGAGCAAACGCCCACTCATGCGCAGGAAACCAATATGGAGCGCCAGACCAAGCTTGTGGGAATCACCTCGGCGTGCATTGATTGCGTCGCGCTCGGCACCATCGAAGGTGAAAAATGCCTTCATCTCGAAGTCGCTGATATCGCGGGGGAGCCCACGCATCCCCAAAAACGTTGTGTGCCAACCCTGCATCGTGAACCTCAAAAGTGGGAGGCCACCATACCCGTTTACAAAGCGAACAGGAAAGTCAATGAAATCAACGGTCTACCCAGACCACCCCCGCGCCAGTGCTAGCTTTGCGTACCGTCACTTATTGCACTGAAAACGAGGAGACCCCGAAATGGCGATGCGAGATCCAGGCGGGCAGGGCGGCCGCCATCGTCGGAACTGGCGATGGTCGACCGCGCCGGCGTGCATCGCCGGAAATGGCGATGCTGCAGCTCGACGTGCGCGGGCCTGGTGGCATCGTCGGATGCGGCGATGCTCGAGCAAAAAAAAGCCGCCTCGGGGTGCGAGGCGGCGATGACTGCCGGCGGCCAGGGAGGGAGGAAACCGCGCGTGTGGTTGCAGCCCTCCGGGACTTTAGCCGATGCGTGCCGCGCGGCGCGGGCGTTCCGGCTGCTGCTGTTGCTTCTCCGCACGCTCCTGGCGCTGCTCCTGCTGCTGTCGGCGGCCTTCCTCGATCAGCACCTGGCCCACGGCTGCGCCGACCTGGCGCTTGAGGCCGTCGCGGCCCAGCTCGCTCTTGTTCGCCAGGTCGTTGAAGTCGGTGAAGCCCTTGGGGTTCGCCTGCTGCTCGCCCGGCGCGAAGATCGGGAAGATGGCCTTGCCGCCTACGGCCTTCGCGGCTTCCTCGGCCTTGGCGCGGCCGGGGTTGTGGCCGCGCTCGATCTCCTGGGCCTTGTCGTCGTCGCCGGCGATCACGATGGGCTTGTCGGGGAACTTCTCGCGCAGGGCGCGGGCCACGTGCGGCAGGTTGCCCGAGTCGAACGCGGCCACGGTGGCATGCCCCAGCCCTTCGGCCAGGCTCGCGGCCGTGGCATAGCCCTCGGCGATCACCAGCGCCGGCGCTGCGGCCAGCGCATCCATGCCGCCGACCGGGTGGAAGCATCCTTCCTTCTTGCTGTCCTTGGCGAACCGCTTGGTGCCGTCCTCCTGGATGTACTGCATCGTCCACTGCTTGCCGTCCACGTCGAAGGCGGGGATGTAGGTTTTCTGGCCCTCGCGGTCGGTGAACACGCCGGCGTGGGCCTCGATGCCCTTGGCTTGCAGGTAGGGCGTCGGCTGCTCGACCGGCACCAGGTCGGGCATCTGGCGGCCGACGCGCTGCGCGGTGGCTTCCTGGAGCTTGTCTTGCTCGGCGGCACGCTGGGCCAGCTTCTCGGCCGCCTCGGCCTGGAGCTTGGCCTTCTCCTGGTCGCTCAAGGCGTAGCCCTTGCTCTTCCAGGTAATGTCCGTGCCGGTCTTGTTGTTGATGATCCGGCCGGCCGGGTGGCCGTCCAGGTGGCCGACATAGAAGCCATCGAGCGTGCCCTTCTTGCCGCCCTCGACCGGCACGCGATGCCGCTTGCCGTCCATGATCGGGTGATCGCCCTGGGCGTTGCTGCCGGTGAACAGGCCGGCGCTGCGCATGGCCTCGGCGAACTCTTCCCTTGGCGTCATCGCTGGCCCCTGCTGGGCCTGCACGTTCTCGGGCTTCCACTGTTCCAGCTTCGCCATGTCGGCGCGAGGGCCGGCATACCAGGACTTCGCGGCCTTGTCCCAAAGCGCGCCGGCGGCCTTGGCGGCGTTGCGCTGCTCGTAGGGCACGGCAAGGTACTGCCGGGCCTGCTGGACGGCCTGTGCGGCCTTCTGGCCGCCGTCCTGGGCCTCGGGTGCCTGCTGGGTCGGCTTGGCCTCTACGGCCGGCGTAGCGGCTCCCTGCGACCATTTGGCGAAGGGGGCCGCATCCACTCCCGCCGGCACGTACCAGGACTGTTCCTTGCGATCCCAGCGCGCTCCGAGCTGCTTGGCCTCGTCCTTCTCTTTGAACGGCACGCTGATGTACTGCCGTTCGGTTGCCTGGCTGGCCTGGGCCGGCTGCTGGTCGGCCGCAGCCACGCGCTGTTCCTGCGGTGCCTGGTGCTCCACGGAGTCGCCGCGCTCGTCATCGACCCGCTGGGAGTTCTTGGCTTCCTCGGCCGCGACGAACGCTTTGGCCTCCAGCGCCTTCCGGGCTTCTTTAGCCGCTGAAATGTCCTCGTCGGTGCTGTTCGGGTCGCGGCGGACGCGATCCTCTTGCACGCGGGCAAGCCGGGTCGCCTTCTCGTACTCGTCCGTCTGCGAATTGGCGTCGATCAGCGCCAGGCGGTCGGCCAGCTCGTCGGCCTCGCCCAGCGTGCGGGTGGCGGTGAGGTAGGCAAAGGCATCCTCGCCGAACTGCGCTTCGCCCTTCCGGGCGTACAGGTGGTACGCCTCCGGCGTCTCCGTGGCCAGGTCGGCGGCCCGCGTCTCGCCGTCACGCTCGACCACGCCGACAACCCGCACTTCACCCGTCCAGTCGTGGGGCAGGGGGAAGCCCAGCGCATCGTCGGCCGCCAGGTGGAAGGCTTGGCGGTCGCGCTCGCGTGAATTGGTGTTGCCGGTTGCCAGGTCAAGCCGCGTTGCAGCGACTACGGCATCCGGCCGGCGCTCTTCGACCAGGTGATCTATTGCGTCGTTGATCTTCGCTTCCAGCGGCTCCAGGTCGTAGGGCAGCTCGTGCCGCGTCCAGAACTCGTTTTGCGTGTTCATCGGCTGCATGCGATCCAGCACGTCCAGGGCGCGGTCGATCTGCTCCAGGGTCGCGCCTTCGAGCGCACGGCCCACCGTGCCCAGCTCGACGTGCTTCAACATCCAGGCTTCGGCCTGGTCGGTCTGCTGGGGTACTTGCATCGTGGCCTCCTGACTCGCAACGGTTTGACGGGCATCGCGCACGGCCTCACGCCAGGCGTTCGACGCGGCCACGAAGGCATCGCCGGCCTTCTGCACGGCCTCATCGTCGTGCTGGGTCTTGTAGCGGGCATCGCCGGCGTTGTTCTCGCCATAGGCGCGCACCAGCTCGCGCTGGAAAGCATCGTCGGCAGCCTTCATGGCCTCGTGCTGCTCGGCCGTGCGTTCGGCCACGGACAAGGGCTTTGCCTCTTGCTCCTGGGCCAGCGCCGGCAGGGCCAGCAGTTGATCGGGCGCGTAGCTCTCCAGCTCGGCCAGGCTTCTGACCTGGTGCGGTTGTTCGTCTTGTTCGTGGAAGGCAAAGATGCGCTCGCCATCCGCCCACCGCGATTGCGCGTCCAGGTGAGAAACGATCTCCTGGCCGTGCTCGCGCAGCTCATCATTGAGCTGCTGGGCCTCGGCCTGCTGCGAGGCGATGCTGTAGATCGGCTCCAGGCCGTTCTTGACGCGCCGCTCGTCGGCGTACTGCTCGGCCTTGGCGTTGATCTGGCGGGCGATCTCTTCCGGCTTCTGGTCGCGGCCATCGGCATCGCCGATCACCTGGTCGCCCAGCTTCAACGTGACGTAGCGCCGGCGCTCGGCGTCGTCGTGGTAGCCGGCCGACAAGCGCCGCTCGCCGTTCGGGGTGGTCATGGTGCCCAGCGGCCCGACACCTTCAAAGGTGCGATGGACGGAATCCACACGGCCAGGCTCTTGCAAGCCGCTGTAGGCAACCTCCCAGCCGTGTTTTTCGACCAGGGCCTGGAGCGTCAAATCGGAGTAGTGCTGCTCGGGCTGCTGCACCTGGGCCTGCTCTTGTTCCTGAACCTGCTTCTGCTCGAAGGCCAGCACGTAGTCGTGAATCTTCTCGGCGTCGGCAGCGGCGCGGAACACTTCCAGCGGCTCGTCTTGCAGGGCCTTGATCCAGGAACCGACATAGGCGGCGTGCTGGCCCGGATCGTGGCCGATGCCCAGCTCGTCGCCGACGATCATGGAAGCGATCTCGGCGCGCAGCTCTTCCTTGGCGTACCCCTCGGAACCGAAGGGATGGGCCAGGTCGCGGTCAAGGCGGGACGGGTGGCCCGTCCAGTGGCCCAGCTCATGCAGGGCGGTCGCGTAGTAGTTGTCGGCGGTGGGGAACTGGCCCCGGTCGGGAAGGTGGATGCTGTCGGTCGCGGGCCGGTAGAACGCGCGATCACCAGGCGCGTGCGTGATCGACGCACCGGACGCTTTCAGGATGTGCTCGGCGCGCTCGACGGCGCTCCAGGTCTGTTCCTTCTTCTGGATCGGCGGCAGGCCGTCGATCTGCTCGGCGTTGAACACCGTGGCGAAGAACACGCGCGGGCGTTCGAGCTGCACGGTTTCCTTGACCGGCTCGCCCTTCGCGTTGAGAACGGGCCGGCCGCTCTCATCGACCTTGTTCTGTTCCTCGCTGAACTTCCAGTATTGGACAGGCGTTCCCTTCTCGCCCTTGCGAACCTGCGCGCCCACGGCGGCGGCCTGCTTGTAGGTCATCCAACGGCCATCGCTGCGGCCCTGGGCCATCAAGTGAATGGCGTTGATGCCCTTGTACCGCTTGCCGGTGGTCGGGTTCATCGGCAGGTAGGCGTTCGGCTCGCCAGGCTCCCACGGCCGTTGCCACGGCGCGGTGCCTGCCTTGAGCTGCTCGATCAGTTTTTCGGCAACGACTTCATGAAATGGCTTCTTGGGTTCCATTGCTTCATCCCTTCGGAATAGTTCGTTGATCTGCGGAAAGGTCTGCTGCGTCCTGGAACGGTCGTGAAGGCCATCCGCGACCATGCACACGATGTTGTGCAGGTCGGCGACTTGCATGGGCCGCACGCGGGCGATGCAGGTTTCCATGAATGACTGCTGGCCGCGCTCCAGCACCTGGGCCTGGCCCGCGTGCTGGCCGGGCGCGATGCTTTCGCAATGCAGCGCCCAAACCTCTTCCGCGCGCACGTCCATCGAAGCGCCGGCATAGCGGCGGTTGATGTCCTCCCAGCGTGGTTTCAGGCTCGGTTCCTCGCGGGCGGCGATCAGGCCGTCCAGCAGGGCGCGTTTCTCGGCCGGCTTGAAGGTGTTGGCCCCGTAGTGGCCCAGCACTTCATGCCGCAGCGTCAGCACCAGGTCGGCGGCGTCGTCCATGTTCGCCAGGGGCACGTCCACGCGGCCACGGTAGGCCCGGCCGTTGTGGATCGTCTCCTTCGGGACATAGCCGCCCTTGAGGTCTGCCGGGACTTCTGCTGCCCGGTGGCCGTACAGCTCGCCGGTGTTGTCGCGGAACCGATAGGCCAGCTCCAGCGCGCCGGGATAGTCTCGGACGAACGCCAGGGTGACGGCTTGCGCCTCGGCCTGGTTGATCGGCATGGGTTAGCCCTCCTGCGCCTTCTTGCGCGCGATGGCCTCGTCCAGCGATTCGCCCGGCTTCCAGTCGTACAGCTCGCGGATGTTGGTCGTATTGACGAAGGGCGGAAGGTCGTCGCTCGGGCCGCCTTCGGTGATGAAGGCCGGGGCCTGGTCGTCGCCCTGCGAGGCCAGGGCCGCCAGGTCGTCGCCGCTCTCTGCGGCGTCCTGCTCGCTCAATGCGTCCTCCACGAACGCGCCGGCGCGCTCGGCTTCCTCGGGGTCGAACTCGGCCTGGTAGCCGGGCGTCGCCGCGTCGGCCAGCTTCTCGCGCAGCGCGCCGGCGGCGGCCGCGTTGTCGTCAATGGCGGGCAGCTCGGGCAGCACGTCATCGGCCTGGGTGGTGTTTTGCTGGTTCATGGTCATGCTCCTTCGTCTTGGTGGTTACTCGGCTGGGCCATTGCGGCCCTTGCTGTAGTCGGGCCGGCCTTTCAGGTCGGGATAGGTCTGCTTGCACGTGGGGAAGTTGCTGCATCCCCACCAGAATTGCCCCTTGCGCTTGGCCGGCCTGCGCGACAAGCCATTGCCGCAAGCCATGCACTTGTGCAGGGACGAAACCGGCGTGGCTTCCTTGCCGCCGGCGATGCTCACGGCTCCGCTGTTGGCCTTCGCCACCTGGTCGCGGATGAACGCCTCTTGCTTCGTAATGAAGGCGTCCAGGGCCGCCGTGCCCAGCTCGACGCCCTTCAACATGCGTTCGTAAAGGGCGGTCAGCACCGGGCTTCGCACCACCTCGGGCAGCGCGTCGATGACGCTGCGGCCCAGCGTCGTGCTGACGATCTGCTTGCCCTTGGTTTCCAGGAACTCGCGGCGTTTCAGCTCGGAAATGATGGATGCGCGCGTGGCGGACGTGCCGATGCCATCGCCTTCGCGCAGCATCTTCTTGTGCTCCGGGTCGCTCACGAACTTGTGGATGTTCTCCATCGCGCGAATCAGCGTGCCCTCGGTGAAGCGCGCCGGCGGCTTGGTTTTCGCATCGCGTCGGGTGGCCTCGGTGCAGGTCACACCGTCGCCTTGCTTCATCGGTGGCAGGGTCTGCGCGCCGTTCTCGTCGTCGCCTTCCTTGGCGTCCTCTTCGTCGGCCTGCTCGAACACGTCACGCCAGCCGTTGCGCGTGACCACCTTGCCGGACGCGGCGAAGTTCTCGCCGGCGATCTCCACGCCGACCGTGGTTTGCATGTACTCGTGCAGCGGGTAGAACTGCGCCAGGTAGGCGCGGACGATCAGCTCGTAGATGTTGCGCTCGCGCTCGCTCAAGCCGGCCTTGCTGCCTTTCTGCATGGTCGGCACGATGCCGTGGTGGGCGGTGATCTTCGAGTCGTCCCACGTCTTGGACTTGATGCGCGGGTCGGCAGCATCGACCAGGCCGGCCAGCTCGGGGTTCACGTGCTTGACGGCCTCCAGGACGCGCGGCGCGTCGGCGTGCTGCGACTCCGGCAGGTAGGCGCAGTCGGTGCGCGGGTAGCTGGTCAGCTTGTGCGTCTCGTAGAGCGCCTGGCAGGTGTTCAGCACGTCCTCGGCGCTGTACCCGTAGCGCGCGGACGCCAGCGCGGTAATGTCGGACAGCGCGAAGGCCAGCGGCTGGTTCTTCTTCTTGGCTTCCTGCTTGTAGGTGGCGATGGTGCCCGGCTGGCCCTTGACGGCGGCCACCAGGGCATCCGCGACGGCGGTATCAACAAGGCGGCCTTCGCTGTCCAGGCCGGCTTGATCTTCCTTCGCTTTCCAGGCGGCGGCGAAGCTGCCGCCGGCGTGCTCGACCACGGCCTTGATGGTGTGGTACGGCACCGGCTTGAACGCCTCGATCTCGCGGTCGCGGCCGACAACAAGCGCGAGCGTCGGGGTCTGCACGCGGCCCACGGTCAGCAGGGCGCGCGAACCGCCGCGCTGCGCCCGCAGGGTGTAGGCGCGACTTAGGTTCATGCCGATCAGCCAGTCGGCCCGCTGCCGCCCGCGTGCGGCATCGGCCCAGCCCTTGTACGTGGTGTTTTCCTTCAAGGCGGCCAGGCCGCGCTTGACGGAAACCGAATCCTGGGCAGACACCCAAAAGCGGCGCGCCGGCTTGCTGCTCTTGAAGTGCTCCAGCACTTCATCGACCAGCAACTGGCCTTCACGGTCGGGGTCGCCGGCGTTGACGATCTCCTTGGCTTCTTTCAGCAGCTTGCCGATCACGGCGAGCTGCTTCTTGGCATCGTCCTTCGGGTGAAGAACCCACGTCTGCGGGATGATGGGCAGCTCATCGACGCGCCATAGCTTCTTGCCTGATTTGCCGGTCGGCACGTCATCGGGCGTGTACTCGTCCGGGTCGGCCTGCTCCAGCATGTGCCCAAAGCACCAGGTCACTTTGTCGCCGCCGCACTCGATGAAGCCGTCGCCCTTGCCGGTGATGCCCAGCTCGCCGGCGATGGCTTTTGCGACGGATGGTTTTTCCGCGATGAACAGTCGCATGGTGGTTTCCTCCCCTACCAGGTGATGACCGGACGGATCACGGTCTGAACTTGAGAACGATTGATCGGGCCGAAGTAGCGGCCGTCGAAAGACGTGTCGCTCACGTCCGACATAAGCAGCAGCTCGGCATTGCCCAGCGTGTAGGTGCTGGCCTGGAAGCGCGGCAAGGGCCGACCGGACTTGTCGGCCTGGATGGGCTTGCTATGTGGCAGCAGCTCGCCATTGACGCGCACGCCGTCATCGGCCACCGATACGGCATCGTCTTTAGCGGCTAAAACGCGCTTCATCATGTAGCCGTAGTCGCCTGGGCAGAACCCGGCCCCGATGTAGCCCCTTTCCTTGGCGTCATCGAACACGCCGACCTTCGGCGGGCACCAAAGCACGTAAGCGCCCCGCTCCACCGGCGCGCTGCTCGTCCAGTACAGGCCGACCGGAATGCTCTTGGTGGTGTTGATGCGGGCACCGGCGGCATAGCTGCCGGCGGCCAGCACCAGGGCGGCCAGGCCGGCGACGGCTACGCCTTTCGTGATGCGTTTCAGGATGCGGCTCATATCGTGATGCCCTCCCCTGCCTCGACAACCTGGCGCAGCCGGTCGGTGGCCTTCGGCGCGGGGATCGAGGCCCGCGCCTGAAACACCGGGTCTTTGAAGTACAGCGGCTGCTTGCCGTAGATGGCGGGGTAGCCCGCGACGTAGATCACCATGTCGCCGGCTTCCTCGATCTCGCCCTTGTCGTTCTTCTTCGGCCCCGGCATCCGCAGGCATTCATCGGGCGTCAGCAAGGGGCGCTGCACTTCCTGGTAGGTGCGCGACACCTGGCCCAGCATCGCCGCCGTGCGGCGGCCGCTGGTCGTGATCTGCTCCTTCACCACGGTGGTCTGCCCGGTCAGTCGGGACAGGTGTTCGGCTGTCTCGACGCGGTTGGGCGGGTAGGCGTTCTGCACGTGGCAGTTCGACGTGATGCTTTCGTCGTGGCCGTAGCCCGTCTCGCGGCTTCGGAGCTGGTTAATGTCCTGGCAAATCAGGTAGCACTTGATGCCGTAGCCGGCGACGAAGGCCAGCGACTCTTGCATGATTTCGAGCTTCCCGAGGCTCGGGAACTCGTCCAGCATCATCAGCAGCCGGTGCTTGTAGTGGGCCACCGGCCGGCCGTTCTCGAAGTCCATCTTGTCGGCCAGCAGGCGCACGATCATGTTCACCATGACGCGCACCAGCGGCCGCAGGCGGGCCTTGTCGTTGGGCTGCGTGACGATGTACAGGCTCACCGGGTCGTCGGAGTGCATCAGGTCTTTGATGCGGAAGTCCGACCGGCTCACGCTGCGCGCCACCACTGGATCGCGGTACAGGGCCAAATAGGATTTGGCCGTGGACAGCACCGATCCGGCTTCTTCCTCTGGCCGATCCATCATGTCGCGGGCGGCCGATCCGATGGCGTGGTGGTTCTGACCGTCCACGTGCCCGTAGGTGGTCATTTCCATCCATAGCTCGCCAATGTCCCGGTTCGGGTCGGCCAGCATGGCATCGACCGATGGCAGCGTGGCCGTGCCGCCGTCGTTCCTGGCCTTGTAGAGCGCGTGCAGGATGACGCCGACCAGGAGCGCGAAGGCGGTCTTTTGCCAGTGGGAATCCAGGCCCTTGCCGTCCGGGTCAACTATCAAAGTTGCTAGGTTCTGCACGTCGCCGACTTCGGCCTCGGTGCCGACGCGGATTTCGTCCAGCGGGTTCCAGCACACGCCGCCCGAGCTGCTGGCCGGCTCGAAGCGCAGCACCTTGTTCTTCGCGTGCTTCTGCCGCCAGCCGGCGGTCAGCGCCCACAACTCGCCCTTCAAGTCGGTGATGACGCTGCTTGCGCCCCACGAAAGCAGCGTCGGCACCACCAGGCCGACGCCCTTGCCGCTTCGCGTCGGCGCGTAGGTCAGCACGTGCTCGGGGCCGCTGTGCCGCAGGTAGTAGAAATTGCCGTCCTTGTCCTGCCAGCCGCCGACATAGACGCCGGTGGCGGTGGGTGCGTCCTTGCCGGTCACGATCTCCAGGACGTTCCGCTCGCGCGGCAGCAGGCCGGCCGCCTGAATGTCCTTCTTTTCGGCCCAGCGGGCCGAACCGTGCAGGTATTCGTTCGCCTTCGAGCTGTTGGACGTGACGACTTTCGCCACGGCCACACCCAGCAGGCCCACGGTGGCAGTCACCATGCCGATGCTGCCGGCCCGCATGATCTCGTCGGGGTACTGGCTGTACCACTTCGCCGACCAGTTCAGGATCGACCAGGGCGCGTACACGTGCCCGAGGTTGGCCCCGAGGCTCGCGTGATACTGGAACGTGTAGGCGAAGAACTGTGTCGCGGCCTGGAGGCCGCCGACCAGGGACACCCCGCCGAGGATCGGCAGCAACTTGCTGGGCTTCGGCTTCGCGCTGCGAACCTGCGGCCCCACGGCGTTGTTCATCTTTATTTTCATCTACTCCTACCTTTCGACGTTTTGATGGAGCCTTTTGGCGTGATCGTCACGGCATCGCCGACCGCGATGCGCGACATGCGCCGGGCCGTGGCCTGGTCAATGGGCATCACCATGACCTCATCGCCTCGTTTCAACAGGGCCAGCGCCTGGCCCTCGATGTTGCGGACACCCTCGAAAGCAAGGCCACCTTCACCGGCAGTATATCGCGCGTGCTTCGGTATATCGAAACCTTTCGAGCGTTTCGACTCGCGTTCGGCGATGTATTTATCCGCCGCCGCGAGGCCCGGCGGGGCCGCTGCTACTCCTGATCCTGGCCGAGAAATATCCCGTCGCAGTTGGTGATCTGGTTGGGTTCCTTGCTGCTCCAGGTGACGAGGAACATCACGCGGCAATAGCACTTCACTTCCGCCGGCGATGCGAACCACACCGAGTTGGGACAGTGTTCGCAAACGGTGCTGGCTTTGGGGCGGCGGGACTCGTCCAATGCGTCCAATGTCGGGCTTCCGGTGGACGGCTCCGGCGTGAACGCCGGCGGTGCCGGCTCGCCCGCCACCTGGTCGCCCGAAGCCTGCTCGGGCGACGGCGATGGGTCGGGCAGCGTCGTCGTGGGTAGCGGCGCGCTGTCCAGGGCCGCCAGGGCCGCGTCCAGCTCGTCCTCGATGCTCTGCGGGTCGCTGGTCGGCTCGCTCGGTTCGGTCGGGTCGCTCATGGGTGTTCTCCTTCTTCAATAGCGCAAGCCGCCGGCTCTCCAGGGCCGGATCGGCGAACGTGATGGGTAGCTGGGAATCAACGGCCGCGCGAATGATCTGCGCCTGAAACTGCGTGGTGCCGTTGACGGTGATGCGGCTGCCGTAGCGTTCCATCGCCAGCCGTAGAGCTTCTTGCAAGCCCTCGCGCGTGGCCTCGCGCGAGACTTGCAGCTTGTCGCCATCGTCCCGAACGGCCGTCAGGCCGGCGCGGAAGATGATGGTGCCCTTCTTGGTGATGTTGTCCGTCACCGGGGCATGGCCGGGGCGCGGATCGCCCCGGCCCTGGATGGTGTTGCCTTTCAAGCCCTGCGCCGCCTCGCGGGCGCGCAGGGCGGTCAACGCCTCCGCGTTGCCGTGGGTCGCTTCCTTCTTGAGCCAGTCGGCCCACGTGCGGCGGCTGTGGCTGTCGTAGAGGGCCTGGCGGTCTTGCTGGTACTGCTTGTTGATCGCCTGGATTTCGTCGCGCAGGGCCTTGCTGGCCTGGGCATACAGCAGCTTCTTGTTCGGGCCGCTCTCGCCGATCACCTTGATCGTCGCGCGGCGCAGGCGGCCGGAACGCTTCGCGGCCTCGACCAGCCGATCCTTGCGCCGGCGGGCCTGCTCCAGCGCCTGCCCACGTGTCGCGGTCAAGGTCTGCTGCTCGGCCTTGTACCGGGCGTACAGCTCGACCGTGTTCACGCGCAAGCGGATCGGGTCTTTCTGGTACTGCCGCTTCGCTTTGGTTCGTGTCTGCCGTTCGGGCGAAGCCTCGAACGGGCCAAGCCGCGCCTCCAGCTTCGGCTTGGAAAGGTCGCGGGCTAGGGTGCTCGCCTTGACCATCGTTCCGTCGCCGGCCTCGATCACCAGGCCGTTCGCACGCTCGCGCAGTTCCAGGCCGTTGTCGCGCATGACCTGGTGCAGCTCCTGCCAGGACTGCGCGCCCTTGATCTCGTCCAGGCATTCCCGCTTGATCCAGCCGACCAGGCTTTCCACGCCCGCGTGCTGCTCCATGTCGGCCGCCCTGCCCTCGGCACCGCGCTGGCGTGGTTCGTGGTTGTCCCGCTCCAGCCCGTAGTCGCGCTCCAGGGCCGTGCAAAGCTCGGCCAGCGCCCGATGCGAGTAGTACGGCTCGTGCATCGTGTTCCGGGTCGGGTGAATCTTGTTGATGGCGATGTGGATGTGCAGGTTGTCGGTGTCGTTGTGAACGGCACTGACGCGCTGGTGTTCGCCGTAACCCAGCCCGGCGCAGATACGTTCCTCAATCGCCCGCAGGGTGTCGGCGCTGGGCTGCTCGCCGGCCCGGAAGCTGACGATCAGGTGATAGGTCTTGTCGCCCTTGGCCCGCGTGTTCGTGTGCTGGGTCGCCAGAACCTCGGTGATGGCGTCCTGCACGGACACGGCATCGCAGTTCGTGATCTGCACCTGGCCCAGCCGGTGATCCTTGCTCTGCGCGTCGGTGACGTAGTTCACCAGGCCGGCGAAGTCGGACTTGCCCAGCGAGCGCATGGGTACGTGCTTGGCGATCATCGGCCAGCCCCTGGCTTTTTAGCCGCTAAAAAGCTCAAGGCTCGGCCCTCGGCTGCACCACGGACTTCATGAGTCGGCTCATTTCGTCCTGGGTGGCTTCGATCCGGCCCAGCAGGGCAAGGATCGTGGCGTCTCCGAAGCGGGCCGTGCGCGGGTCGTCGGTGAGCCATAGCTTGAGCAAACCGCCCAGCCGGCCGAGGTCGCCATTCACCCGCACCAGCTCGCGCACGTACTCGTAATCCATGACGCCCCTGATCTGGTAGCCCTGGCCCACGTCGCGCAGGTAGCGCGCCACGCTGACCCCGGCCCTCTTGGCGTTCGCCTCGATCTGTTCCTTCTCGTCGGGGAACACCGGCACCCGTAGGTGCTGCCGCCGCTTCGCGGTCGGCTGTTCGTCGGCTTCCATGTCGCTACCCCTTGAGCGCGTGCGCCGTGTGTCGCGCGTAGGTCGCCACGGCTCGCCAGTAGGCGGCCATCGGCCCCTTGCGGCGTGCCCATGCCTTTTCCGCCTCGTCGTTGGCCTGCGTGCGCAGCTCGCGCAGCACGCGGGCAAGGCGCTGCCGGTCGGCAACCGGAAGCGCCTGGAGTTCGCGGCCTGCTGGAAGCTCCAGCAGCGGATTGATGTAGCCCATGTCGTTCGTCTCTCGCTTCTTGGCCGGCGGTAGCCGGCAGCCTCGCAGAGCAGGATGCCCGTTGAGTGCCGCAGGCGCGAATAAGGGACAGCGAAGATAGATAACCGGCCCGCCGGTTAGCTAACTTCGCACATCCTGCCCGCCTTACGGCGTTGATAACACCAAGGAAAGTCTATACCGAAACCTTCGCATCTGTCTGCATTTAGCGCGAAAAGATGGCGGATATATCGAATGAAGGCGTACAATGCCCGGAAAGCGCGCTAGATGCAGCGGTGTCAAGCTGCTATCCACGCGCTTTACATAGACTTTCCACGGGTCGATACATGAAAATGACGGCTATTTACAAACCACGGAAGCGAGGCGATGGCAGAAAGCAGCTACCCCCAAGAGCTGGCCGCGCGGATCGAGAAACGGGCCGCCAAGAAGCGCCGACAGGACGCGACGGCCGTTGCATTCCTGGCCGTGCGCGTGGACGTGAAAGCCGCGATGGATGCTGGCTATGCAGTGACGACGATCTACGAGGACATGCGCGAGATCGGCCGGGTCAAGTGCAGCTACGAGACGTTCCGCAAGCACGTCCAGCGGTACATCAAGGCCGCACCAGCAGCACCCGCGCCGGTGCCTCCCCCGGCGGCCAACCAGGCCAAAGGGGAGAAGCCGGCGCAACAGGAAGGGGGGTCGAAGGCGAGGAAGCCGAAGGCACCCGAGCCGAAGAAACCCGAGTCGGCAGGGATCGCCGGCTTCAACTACAACCCGAAACCGAATAAAGAGGATTTACTGTAATGGCGAAAATTCACATGGTCTTGCAGGGCAAGGGCGGCGTCGGCAAGTCGATGATCGCGGCCACCATTGCGCAGTACAAAGCGAGCAAGGGGCAGACGCCGCTTTGCATCGACACCGATCCGGTCAACAGCACGTTTGAGGGTTACAAGGCCCTGAACGTGCAGCGCCTGAACATCATGGACGGCGACGAGATCAACACCCGGAACTTCGATGCCCTGGTGGAGCAAATCGCCTCGACCAAGGGCGACGTCATCATCGACAACGGGGCCAGCTCGTTCGTGCCGCTGTCCAGCTACTTGATCGGCAACCAGGTTCCGGCGCTGCTCCAGGACATGGGGCACGAACTGGTGGTGCATACGGTCGTCACCGGCGGGCAAGCCTTCCTGGACACCCTGAACGGCTTTAGCACGCTGGCCCGGCAATTCCCGGCCGAATGCGTGTTCGTGGTGTGGCTGAACCCGTATTGGGGGCCAATCGAGCACGAAGGCAAGGGCTTCGAGAAGATGAAGGCGTACACCGACAACAAGGCGCGGGTGTCGGCCATCATCCAGATTCCGGCGCTCAAGGAAGAAACCTACGGCCGCGACTTCTCGGAAATGCTCCAGGAGCGCCGGACGTTCGATGAGGCCCTGGCCGACTCGGCGCTCACGATCATGACGCGGCAGCGGCTCAAGATCGTGAAGTCGCAACTCTTCCAGCAGCTCGACAACGCGGCGGTGCTCTGATGGCGAGCGATGACAAGATCGAAGAGCTGATACGGGAAATCGCGGTCAAGCACGGCATCGCCGTTGGCCGCGACGATCCGATCTTGATCCTCCAGACGATCAACACCCGACTGATGCAGGACAGCCAGGCCGCGCAGCAAGAAATCCTGGATCGCTTCAAGGAAGAGCTGGAAGCCATCGCACACCGTTGGGGGGATGACGCCAAGGGGAAGGCCGAAAGGACGCTCAACGCGGCCCTGGCGGCCTCCAAAGAGGCGATGGCGAAGGGGATGCAGGACGGCGGCAAGGCCGCCGCCGAGGCGGTGCGGCGCGAGCTGGAAGCGGCCGCCGCGCAGCTCGCCGCGCCGATCCGCGAAGCGCGGCGCGTGTCGTACATGAACATCGTGGCGGCCGGCATGGCGGTTTTCGCGGCCGCCCTCGCGTTGTGGGCATCGCTGTAGATGGCGATGCGGGATCTCATCGTCAGAAATGGCGATGGTCGACCGCGCCGGCGGCATCGCCGGAACTGGCGAGGCTGGCCAGCCCCTTGCATCGTCGGGAATGACGGTGCTGCAGGATGCCGCCAGCGGCGGGCCTGCATCGCCGGAAACGGCGAGGCTCGAGGAAAAAGCCCGGCAGTGCCGGGCTTTCGTTTTAGACGGGCCGCGTGAGGCCCAAGCTCTGCGACCGGCCTGGTCGCTCCAGGGCCTGCGCCTGCTTTCGCTCCTGCTCTTCGCGGCGTTGCAGCGCCTGGTGCCGGCGTGCCGCATCGCGCATGGCATCCCAATCGGCCGCCAGCTCGGGTTTCTCGGCGCGCATCTTGCGGGTCGCCAGCTCTTCGACCTTCGGTGAGTGCAGGCCCATGCCTTCCTTGATCTCGCGGACGGCTTCCAGGCGCACGTGCAGGGACTGCAAGCGCGCCTGCTGCTGCATCTGCTGGTTCTGCCAAGCGCGTTTCGCGCCAGGCCGGGACAGTAGGCCCGGCTGGTTGGCCTGGGTCTGCTGCAAGCGCGCCTGCTGACGGTCGATCAGGTTTTCAAGCCGATCCTCGATGCGCTCCACCTGGTCGTGCTTGGCCTGAACGTACAGGGCAAGGGCTTCCTGGTAGGTCTGGTCGAGCGGGGCGGCCTCCAGGGCCGCTTGCTGCTCGGCCTCTGTGGCTTCGGCAGCGGCCAGCAGGCCGTCGCCGGCGGCGTCGGTTCTGCTGGTCGTGCTTGTTGCGAAGCCGGCGGATGCCGGCTGGATGCGGCGGGCGTCTGCCCGGCCGGCGGTGGGTGTGAGTCGTCTCAAGGCGTGGCCCTCCTTTTAGCCGCTAAAAGCTATCGGGACCGGCCTCGCGTGAGTTTCGGGGCCTCGGCGGCAACGGTTGCTTTGCCTTGCGCGCTGTAGCTGATGCTCTTTGCGCTCCCGATTTCAGGTACTTTATCGAAATCTGACCGGGCGTGCATGACAAAGTTCTTGCCTACCTGCTGGTACACCTGGTTGTTGTCGGCGTGAACGATCACGCCGTCATGGGTCTGCTTCTTGTCGGCCTGCTGGGCCATGTACAGGTTGTAGATGCCGGGCTTCAATGCGCCAGCCTTGTCAACCTTCTGGTTGGCCCATGCCCCTTCTTGCTCGGTCTGAACGATGCGTTGGCCGTTCATGACCAAGAGGCGCTGTTTCATCGGGCGCTCCTTATCGTCGGTGTGGTCATTTCAAAATGTGGAATAGATGGGCCTCCTTGCCAGTCCAGCAAGAAAAAAGCCGACCTCGGCATGCGCGAGGCCGGCTTTCCTCTCGTGGCCGGATGTGTAGTTCCAGGTTACACCCTCGATTTTATTGAAAACCGACCGAAATATCAGGTCTTTTTCGCGCCGCCCGTCTTGCCCTTCTCCTGGGCCATGACGGTTTCCAGGGCTTCGAGCCGGCCGCGCAGGGTCGCGGCGTCCTCGCGGGCCTGGCTGGCCTCCTTGCGCGCGGCATCGCGCTCGGCCTGGGTGGCCGTCAAGCGTTCGGCCTGGCGGTGCGCTTCGGCCGCTGCTGCCTTGCGCTGCTCCTGGTGCGCCTCGCGCTCGGCTTCGGCCTTGGCCTGCACCTTTGCCAGCTCGCCCCGCACCTGGTCAAGCTGCCCGGCCGCCGCCTCGGTGGCCTTCTGCTGCTCGGCCAGCGCCGCCCGCGCCTGGTCGGTGGCCTGGTTGGCTCGCTCCAGGTCGGCGCGCAGCTCGCCGGCCCGGCGCTCGATCTCCGTTGCCCGGCTGTTCGCGGCCGCCAGGTCGGCCCGCAGGGCCTCCGCCTGGTCGGCGCTCGCGGCGGCCTTCTCCTGGGCTTTGTCGCGCTCCGCTCGGGCTTGGCGGGCCTCCTGGTGGGCGTGATCCAGTTCCGTGCGCAGCTCGCCGGCTCTGGCCTCGGCCGTGGCCGCCCGCTCGCTGGCCGCTGCCAGCTTCTCGCGTAGCGCCCCAGCTTCCCCCTTGGCGTCGGTCTCTGCGGCCTCCAGGGCCTCGATACGGCCCTTGGCCTCGTCCAGCTCGCCGGTGAGCTGGTCGGCCAGCTCTGCGGCCTCCTGGCGCGCTGCCTCCATTTCCTGCCGGACGGCCTCCAGCGCCTCGCGCTCGGCGGCCAGCCGGTTGTTCGCCATTTCCAAGGCCACGGCCCACAAGTCGCCGCCCAGCTCGGCCAGCTTCTCGGTGATCGCCGCCGGTGCCGGCTCGCGGATCGGGGCCGCCTGGCTGGCCTTGCGTGCCCGCCATTCGTTCATCGCCTCGGAAATGGTCGTGAAGCTCCCGCCGCCGAGCTGCTTGCGCACGCTCGCCAGGGTCGGGTTCTGGCCGGCGGCGTCCAGCTCGTCGGCGACCGCAAATATCTGCTCTTTCGTGATTGCCATGATCGGGCCTCCTTTCGGCCGGTGTTGTATGTTGTAGCGTGTAGCATACTACAACATACAACATAGCGCAAGTGTTTAGCTGAACTTTTTTAGCGGCTAAAACGGGCCAGCCCGGCGCTGGGCGCGCAGGCAAAAAAAAGCCCCGCTCGATGGCGGGGCGCAGGGGTGCGGGGGCGGCGGGGTCTGGTGCAGGGGGGGTCTAGCCCTCCAGCAGCGCGACAAGCTGCACTTTGCCAAGGTCGGCCTCGAACTCCTGGCCGTCATCCTCGTACTTGAGCCAGGCCCAGCCCTCGGCCGGCGGCCGGCGGTTGAGGATCAGGCGGGCCGGGCGGTCGTCGTGCGTGACCTGGATGATCGCTTTCTTGAGCTTGTCCGGGTCGGGTTCCTTCGGCTCCTTCTTCTTGGCGTCATCCTCCGGGCCTTGCCCGTCGCCCTCGGCCTCGCCATCCGTCTTGCCGCTGAACGCATCGACGGTGTTGGGGTCGCGGTCGCCTTCCTGGTGGCGCTTGTCCTCCAGGTACTCGCGCAGCAGCTTGACCGATCCGCGCGTCAGCTCCTGGCTGTCGTCGGCCAGCCACGCACCCACTTCCTCGGGGTTCTTCTTGAACGCCGTCACCAACTCGTTGATGACGGTCACATCCTTGGCGCGGCCAGTGTTGAACGCCTCGGCAATCGGTTCGGGCAAGTCCAGCAGCGTGACGTGCTGTGTGACGAACGCCGGCGACTTGCCGATCTCCTTGGCGATCTCCGACTTCTTCTTGCCCTTCGCCAGCTCGCGGCCGATGAAGTCCGCGATCTCGCGGGCCGTCAGTTCGTTGCGTTGCAGGTTCTCGATTACCTGGTCGGCCTCGTTGTAGTCGTTGTCGATGAAAGCCGGGATGGTGGTCTTGTCGGCCCATTTCGAGCCACGGTAGCGCCGCGCACCGTGGTTGATGAGGTAGCGGCCCGGCGCGTCCGGGTTCTCGCGCACGCTGATGGGCGACTTCACGCCGCGCAGCTTGATCGTCTCGCCGATCTCGGCGATGGACTCCGGCGAGAAGCCGGGGTTGTCCGCCGTGCGCGGCTGGTGCGGGTCTTCGTCGATGAGGTCAAGCGGCAGCTCCTGCGGGCCGCCAGGGGCCGCATTCGCGGCCTGTGGCTCGTCCAGCAAGCTCGACAGGTCGCCGAGGCCATCCAGGCCCAGCCCGCCGCCCTTGGGCTTCTCTGCGGCCGCTTGCGGGGCCTTCTTCTTGGCGTTGGTCTTTACGGCGCTGGTCATTGCGCGATCTCCATCTTCGTGAACACGTAATCCGCCAGGGCGCGCACTTCCTGGGTGGCCTTGCGCGCAGCGGTTTTCTTGATCTTCCACACTGGCATCTGCTCGCCCAGCGCCTCCGCGATACTGTCTCGCGCGCCGACACTGAACGGCAAGATCAGTTGCGGATATGCCTGCTGCAAGGTCGCCAGGTTGCTGACGTGGCGCGGCTTCCGCGCGTCCACCTTGTTCGGCACCATGCCGAGAAAGCGCAGCTTCGGGTTTTGCTTGCGCAGGTTGCCGATGACGGCAACCATCTTCTTCATGCCTTGCAAGCTGTACGCCTCCATTTCGACCGGCGAAAGCATGTAGTCGGCGGCCAGCACGGCCGCCGTCATGGCAACGCCAAGGGAAGGGGCGGTGTCGATCAGGCACACGTCGAAGAACTCGCCTAGCGCCGCGATGCTGGCCCGCAGCGCGCCGGCGGCCTGGGCCAAGTCCATCTTGTCCAGGTTGGCCAGGCTGGCATCGGCCGCGATCAGCGCCAGGCCGTCATCCTCCCGGCCAGCGAACCAGGCGCGCAGCTCGTCGCCGCCGGCGGTGAACATGCGACTGGCGGGATAGCCCGAGTCGTGGCCGGCCAGCGTCCAGCTTGCATTGCCCTGGGTGTCCAGGTCGATCACTGCAACCCGAAGGCCGCGCTCCTGGAAGTCGAACGCCAGGTGGCAGGTTGCGAAGGTCTTGCCCTGTCCGCCTTTCTGAATTGCCGTGACCAGTGTTTTCATGAGTTGGGTTCCTGTTTCCTCTTTCCCTTGGCGTCGGCTTCCCAACGCTTGACGATGAACGCTTGATGCTCCGGCAGTACCGCCGTCACCCGCGCGAAGCCCTGCGGGAGCACTTCCCCCGCCGCTGCCCACACGCGACTGACCGCTTGCGATACCGCCCCCTTGGTCAGCCCCAGCGAGGCCACAAACTCGGCCTGGGGCCTTCCATCGACCAGCACGCCGCGCGCTATGTCGATGGTCTGTTGCCCGATCTCCAGGCCCTTGATCGCCGCCTGGAATTGGGCTTCGGTTAGCCGTTTCTTCATGGAGAACACCCATATAAACTCCACACCCGGTTGTTGAACAAAAGGCGGTGCCAGCCGCCGACCATGTGCAGAAGTTTAGCTAAACTCGCCGGGCGCGTCAAGCCTTTTAGCGGCTAAAAATCACCCCTTCTTGGCGTCATCCGAATACAGCGCGGCTAGGCGCTTGAGGTCGTCGGGGCCTTGCTGAACCTCGACCACCCGCATTCCGTAGCGCCCCATCTGCGACGCGGCGCGCGAAACTGCGAGCTGCTGCGCGTGGTCGGCGCTCACGAAGAACGTCATCAACGGCCCCACGGTGCGCGTGCCGCCGCTCGCAAAGCACACGTCGAACGAACCGCCATGCACATGCGGATCGACGCCTTCAACGAGCCGCCAGGGGTCAAGGCCCCATTCCTCGGATTGCGCGCTGTACCAATAGGCCGGCGCATCGCCGTTCAAATCGCTGGCCGCGTACTCGCGCACCAGGACGGCCACGCGGCCCGTGGTTGGCTCCACGAATCCCGGCGGGTAGGGCAGGGTCTGTTTTTTCATGTCAAAGCCCCTTCGGCTTGTAGATCGAAACGAAGTAGGTGATCGCGGTCAGCACCGCGAAGTACACCAGGAACGACCAGCCGGCATACACGCCAGGCGTGTTCCAGTGGTAGAGCATCCGCACGAACTGAAAGAAGGTGGCAATCGACAGCACCCACTTGAGGATCGGCCAGACCAACACGGTCGCCACCCATACGAACTTGACCAGGCCGGCCAGCAGGCCAGCACCGGGGGCCTTGTTGGGGGCAGCAGGCGCGGCGGCAGGCTCCACCGGCGCGGGCGCGGCGGGCTGCTCGATCTCCTTGGGGAACTTGATGATGTTGGACATAGCTTGACCCTCCACGCGCTTACGTGTTGAATGCTGGGTGCTCCCACTCGGAAGCATGGTTACGGTGTGCCAGCACCAGGCCAAGCGCCCCGGATCACTCCGGGGCGTTCCTCCACCTGGGGCCGCCCTTGATCTTGCCTCGGCTCACGCAATACTCCCTTCTTGGCGTCCTCGATAGGCCCGGCCGTTGCCGACCGGGCCATGTGCTCTTACCAGCCGGCCCGGCGCTTGGCCTGCTCGACGGCTTCCATCGACCAATGGCCCTTGGCCTGCCCCTCCAGGGAGCATCCGGCGAAGTACGCCTTGCCGCGCAGTTCCTCGGCTTTGCGCACCAGCTCGGCCGCCTCGGCCATCATGGCCGCGATCTCGTCACGGCGGGCCGGGAAGTCGGTCGCTGCCGCGCCCTCCAGCTCGTCAATCCAGGGCATGATCTTGTTGTCGCTCATCGGACTTTCTCCGGTAGTTGACCTGGGCGATGTGCCCGGCCTTCAAGTGCTATATTAGGGCAAAATGCCCTAGCCTGTCAAGCACTTTAGCTAAACTTTTTTCGCTTTACCGGAATCCGAAGGCTAAACTTTAGCCGCTAAAACCTTTCCCTTGGCGTCAATCCTCTTTCCAGATCACGCCCAGCCCGGCCAGGTCGCACAGGATCGCCCATGCCGCATAGGGAATCGGGGTGTCCTCGCCGATCCAGCGGCGGATCGTGCGGTCGCCCTTCGCGCCCAGCCCCAGCGCCTTCGCGGCCTTGCTGCCGCTGAACCCGGCCAGGCGCAGCACCTCGCGGACTTCCTCGCCGGTCGGTTGTGCCCAGCGTTCGGCCGGCTTCAAGCACTCCAGCCGGATATTGGCGTCGTTCGTCATTCGTTCGTTCTCCTGGTCAAGTGATAAGCCGCAACTGGTCGAAGCCGTAGATCGACTGGATGCAGCTCGGGTCTGAATCGACCACGCGCCGGCCTGCGCGATTGGTCTTGTACGTTACCGGCCTGTCGTCGTGCGCCCACACCTGGCGGGTGTCGGGATGCACCTTCACGATGATGATGCGCTTGCCGATGTAGCGGTCGAAAACCGGGTGATGGACGCTCACGATCTCGCACCGCTGGCCGGGCTTGAACTCCACCCGGTCGGCCGGGCCTCCATCGCCATTCCTGGCGATGCTGCAGGTTGCCGCGCTCGCTCCCGGCATCGTCGTTTCCGGCGATACAGGCCCGCCCTCGACCGGCTCGGCATCGTCGGCTTTGACGATGCTGCAGGTCATCGTCGTTTCTGGCGATGCGGGATCTCGCTCCGGGCCTGCGCCGGTGATTTTTCCCTTGGCGTCCAACCCGGCGGCCCTGGCCGCCTTGATCCTGGTCGCGGCCTCGGCCGCCCAGCGCCTGGCGATGAAGGCCCGATGCGAGGGCAGCACCACATCGACCAGGACGAACCCCGGCGGCACCAGGACGGTCGCCGGTTCGCGCCGCGCCGGCGGCTCCAGGCCGGCCAGCCAAGCGGGCAGGGGAGCATCGGCCAGGCGGTCGCGGTAGCTGGCCTCGACCATCACCGGGCGCTTCTTCTCGGCTCGCTGCGCAGCCAGGATGCCGCGCGCAACCTCGTCCACCGTCATGCAGCCCTGCGCCGTGTCGAAGTGCGAGCGGTAGCCCGTTTCGGAGATAAACGGCCTGTCCAGGTCGATGACGTGGAACTGGAAGTGGGCACCCAGCGGCCCGCCGTAGCCGGCCTCGTACTCCACCAGGGCGCGCATGTCGCCATCCGCGACCAGGAACTGGCCGCGCTGGCCCCACAAGGGCACGTCGCCAGGCACCGCCGCGCAATGGCGCTCGATGACCTGGCCGGGCGCGTCGTGGTCGGCCATGCTGCCCACGTGCGTTCCGCCGTTCATCTTCCAGATGACGGCCTCGTATCGGTCGCTGGCCGCCTCGGCGGCCGCACCGTCGCCGCGCATGATCGCCGCGTCGATCTCCACCACGGCCGCCACGGCGGCGGCCAGCAGCTCGTCGCGTTCGGTGGGCAGCTCGGCCAGCAGCTCGGCCGCCGGCGCGTTCCAGTCCTGGCCCGGCTGGGCCGGCGTCTTGCGTTTCTTCGCCATCGGCCGGCCCCTCAAGTGTCAGCACGCCGCCACGCGATCACGTCGCGGGCTTCGTAGCCGTGGCGCTTGCAGTCGTCGCAGAATCCCGAGCTGAACCCCTTGTGGTTCGTGCCGATCCATGCGGCCGGCTTGCCGCATTCGTGGCCGTAGGTGCCCGGCTCGGCGTTGTGGCACTTGCCGTCCGTCGCGTAGCTGTTCGTCGGTGCCTGGGGAGCGTTGTTCCTGGTCATGGTCGCCTCCTGGAAGCCCCGGCCGAAGCCGGGGCCGCCCCTCATCAGTCAATAGCCCGGTAGATCGCGGCCGCCTCGGCGTGGCTGGCTGCGAAGCCGCGCAGGAAGTGATAGCGGTCGATCAGGGCATCGCCGGCGTCCGTGTCGGCGGCCTCGGCCGCGAGCTGGCCCAGCGCGAACAGGGTTGCGACAATGCCGGCGGCGTCGGCCGACAACTCGCCTCGGAAGCCGTTGCCGTCCACCTCGATCTCCAGGCGGTCGGCCAGGTCGGGGGCCATGTAAAAACCGCCGTCCGACAAGGTGTAGTAGTGCCAATACGCGCCGCTGTAGCGTTCGCAGAGCCGGCGAAGCCAGGCATACACCAGGGCCTCGCCGCGCATCATCAGACGCGGGCCGAAGTAGGCGGGCAGGAAGTCGAGGCGCTGGGCCTCGGCGACCAGGGAAGCGGTAACGGGTTGCTCTTGGGTGTTCATCGGACTTTCTCCGGTAGTTGACCTGGGCGAAATGCCCGGCCTTCAAGTGCTATATTAGGGCAAAATGTCCTAATCGTCAAGCACTTTAGCTAAACTTTTTGGCCGCTAAACCTTGCCCTTTCCCTTGGCGTGCATTACAATGTAATTCACGAACCCAACCGGAGAACCAATCATGGCTGCAAACCAGCTCGTACAAACGCGCATCGACGGCGCGATCAAGGAAGAAGCGGCGGCCGTCCTGGCCGCGATGGGCCTTACCGTGTCCGACGCGGTGCGGCTGCTGCTCACGAAGGTGGCCCAGGACAAGGCGCTGCCCTTCGAGCCGCTGATTCCGAACGCCACCACCATCGAGGCGATGAAGGAAGCCCGCAAGGGCAAGCTGCCGCGCTTCGCCACCGTCAACGATCTGATGGCCGATCTGCATGCGGCAGATTGAGCGCACCGGCCAGTTCAAGCGCGACTACAAGCGCGAGGCGAAAGGGCAGCACCGGGCCACGCTCGACGCCGACCTGGTGCCCGTCCTGGTCGCGCTCGCCGACGACCAGCCGCTGGAACCTCGGCACCGCGACCACGCGCTGACCGGGGACTGGAAGGATCACCGGGATTGCCACGTCAAGCCCGACCTGGTGCTGATCTACCAGAAGCCCGACGCCGACACGCTGCGCCTGGTGCGCCTCGGCTCTCACTCCGAACTCGGCTTGTGATCGGCGCGGGCCTGGCCCCGCGTCTCACGTTTCATTGACACTTGAGGGGCGCTTTCCGCGCCACCGGCCGAGCTGGCCGACCCCCTTCCTTGGCGTAAAACCTGCGGCGGTGGAGCTGCTGCGATGCTTGAGGATCGCGCGGCCGGTCGAACCGCGGCGACCTGGTTGGGGAGTGTGAGGGGGCTTTGCCCCCTCGCAAGCTCTCGAACTTACTGCCTTCCGCCAGGCGCTTGCGCCTGGCTCTCCTAAGCCGTAGCGCCGAAGGCGCTCCATTGTGGGGTGAGGCCGCAAGGCGGCCGAGGGGCGTAGCCCCTGGGGGGATGGGAGGCCGCTTGCGGCCGGGTGGGATCGAGAAGGGGGGTTTCCCCCCTTCGGCGGCCGGTCATGCTGCGCGGCAGCTTGGGCCGTGTTGCCGTTTTTTTCGCCAGCCTCTGGTTAAAACTACCTGGTTATATAAAAAGGTTATAAAGACGGTTAAAAACCTGGTTAGCATGACCGAAAAACGCGCGTAAACCGTTGTCACGCCAAGGAAAAGTGCGAAGAGGCCGCCCCTCAAGTGTCAATGGATAAGCCCCCCATGTGTCAATACGCTGCCCCTCAAGTGTCAAGAACCGCGCCCCTCAAGTGTCAGTAGGGCCGCCCCTCAAGTGTCAATACCGGGGCAGGGTTCCTAACAGGGTTATCCACAACTTCGGTGGATAACTCCATGCCGATCAGGCACTTAGGCCGCCTCGGCGGCCGCCTGGACGGCTCGACCAGGCCGAAATCGGCCGCTGCCCCCCAAGTGTCAACATCGCGCCGGCCCCGCTGCCCCTCAAGTGTCAACGTCAGGGCTGCGCCGGCCGGCCTCGGCCGACTTGTCCCGAAACTGTCCACAACGGCCGCGCCGGTGGGGCAGGGCAGGGAAGGCCCCGGAAACGGGCCAGGAAGGCCCGTCAGGGCCGCAAAGCCCAGCGGCGAGGGCCACCGGCCCGGTGAGCGTCGGGAAGGCGCTGGAAGCCCGCCAGGGGCGAGACGGGCGGCTCTGCCGCCTGGCTCGATGCGCAGCACGACATAGCCGGTTCTCGCGGCCGCCGGCCGGGAGAATCCCCCGCAGCTCGGCCCCTCAAGTGTCAAAGGGTGGATCTCATCGTCAGAAGCGGCGATGCGAGATCCAGCGCCGGCGTCGGCCGTCATCGTCGGAACTGGCGATGGGGCCCTCGGTTCATCGTCAAAGGTGGCGATGGTCGACCGTGGCCTGGACGTGGCCAGCCTCGCCGGAAATGACGATGCTGCAGCTCGACGTGCGCGCGACCAGGTGGCCGGAACTCCCTCGTCAGAAGCGGCGATGCTCGAGAAAAAAAGCCGCCTCGATCTCGGGCGGCTCTCCAGGGGCAGGGCGGCGGTCATCGCTTGCAATGCACCAGGTCGTCATTGATCCAGGCGCTGTCCACCAGGCCGTTTTCGCGCAGCTCGTCGCATGCCTCGCTGACCTGCTCGCGCCACTTCTTCACGCGGGTGGAATCCGAACCGCACATGAGCCGGAACGTCTCCAGCTTGAGCGGGTACGGCTCCTTGTGCGTGGCAAAGTAGTCGAACATCCGCCGCGCGGTGGGCGACAGCTTGCGGTACTTCTCCCACACGAATTTCGTGTAGTGGTCGCCGGCGAACAGCACCACCATTTCGGTGTCGATCTCGACCTGGCAGCGCGACGTGCGCTTGCCGCGATCCAGGATGCGGAAGCGCCGGATCAGCGACACGGATTCCAGGCGGCCCAGCCGCTGGGAAGAGAACTGCATCGCGGACGCTTGCAGCCGCGAAAGGCAGTCCTCGGCCTGCTTGTAGTAGCGGCCATTGATCGACCAGCCCAAGTCCTGGCAAATCTCGTAGAACGTGAACGTGACCGGCTCGCCCAGCGGCGTGCGCTTCGCGTATTCGAGCACCTGGGCAAACACCAGCTCGTCGCTGTCGGCGCGTAGCTCGATGCCGGTAAAGGTGATCTCCACGTCCTTGCTGATGTGGTAGATCGCCTCGCGCTGCAAGGCGGCGCGGGGCACCTTCTTGTTCCTGGTCGTGAAGATCGCCGACCGGCCGAAGTCGTTGGGCATGGCCCGCATGTGGTCGGGCCACGGCGCGAGGTCGAACAAGGAAAGCTGCATGTCCTTGATCTGCTGCTTCGTGTGCTTGAGCAAGGCGGCCTGCTTGGCCTGGCTGACCTGCTCGGCCAGCTCGCCGGTGGCACTGGCCGGCTTCTCGGTCGTTTTCTTGGTCGCCATCTGTTGCGTTCTCCGTTCGGCGGTCACGCCGCTGACTTTCTCGGCCAAGGTGTTGACCACGGTTCGCGGCTCGGGCGGAAGGCCCATAGTCCGCGCCAGCTCGGCCGACTCGGCCGCCATCCGCTCGGAGCGCGCCACGGCCGCGCTGGGCGGCGGTGGCGGTGGCTCCGGCGCTGCCGGCCCGTCCGGCAGCTCGAAGAGGGAACCGGCGGGGCGGAAAGCCCCGCCGGCGGTGCCGGCCTGCGCGTTGCGCTCGGCCGCGTAGCGGCGGGCAAGCGCCGTCGCGTCGGCCTCACTCAACCCGCCGTCGATGAGCTTGCGGCGGTAGCCCTGCTCGTCGAAACTGTCCGGCATATC
>NZ_JFJW01000176.1:0-15754 GCF_000611125.1 Cupriavidus sp. SK-4 | reverse complement strand
GGGGGCGCGTTTCTCATTTGCCGCCTGGTTCCTTGGTATCCAGGTACTCGATCACGTCGGCGATGAAGTCAAAGCCGTACTCGGTCTGGCCGTCCTTCTCGAACTTCGTCGGCTCGATGCGGCCCTGGACGAACACCTTGGAGCCTTTGCCAAGGTACTTGCCCGCGTTCTCTGCCAGGCCGGCAAACGACTTGATGCGGAAGAAGTCGGTTTGCTCTTTCTTCTCGCCGGCGCGGTCGCGCCACACGCGGTTCACGGCCAGGTCGAATACGGCGCGGGCGCTGTTTTCGCTATGGCGAACATCAGTATCACGGGTAAGATTGCCGATAAACTGGAATTGGTTATGGCTCATGCGTAGCTCTCCAGGCTGTGATGAAGCCTAGAGTTTAGCTAAACCTAATTCCGAGGTCAAGAACTTTAGCGGCTAAAATTTCGAGCCGCCCATGCGCAAGGCGACGCCTTTGTATAACTACATCTTCTTCACGAACGTGCTGCGGCTGCTTGATGAGCGCCACATGACGAAAAAGGAGCTATCGGACAGGTCGGGGGTTTCGATCTCCTTCCTGTCCGATCTCACTACGGGCAAGGCCAATCCGTCCCTCAAGGTCATGCAGGACATTGCCAAGGCCCTTGATGCGCCGTTGCCCCTTCTGCTTGAATCAACCGACTTGGACAAGGACACGCTCGATGCCCTGGCCGGCGGCAAGGCTCCGCAGAGCCTTCCTGCCGGTTTCGAGCGAGTGGCGGCGGTGCTACCGTCGCATCAGGCATTCATCGTCAAGAAGTGGGGCGAGGCCGCCCGCAAGAAGCTCCGGGGGTAGGACGCCAAGAAAGAAAGCAGGGAAGGGACGCGGCAAGGAACTGAGCCAGCAGAAGCCAGCACTTTTTAGCCGCTAAAGCCCGCCGGGGTGGCTCAACCCCCGGAACACCCACAACGCAAGCCATAGGTTCGGTGCGAGGCGCACGGAGCATGCGCCGCGTTGTTTCTATTGCGATCAGCTCGGGACACGATTGAAAACACTCAATCCGTCATTCCGTTTGCTTGCTCGTCAAAAGACTTCGGTATATCGTATGAACCTGTGTAGAATGCGTGCGGTCAGGGCAGCACGCAAATCACATACATGGGATACACGGAATGACCGAACAGAAGCTGGAACACAACACGATCAAGGAACGGGCGAAGAAGAAGCTCGAACGCGACATGGGGCCGGAGCTGTTGGCAGCTCTGAACGATCCCAAGACCGTTGAAATCATGCTCAACGCGGACGGCAAAGTCTGGCAGGAGAAGCTGGGCGAGCCGATGAAGTGCATCGGCACCCTTCGCTTCGCGCAGGCCCAAGCCATGATCGAAACCATTGCCGGCTACCACGGCAAGGAAGTCACGCGGCAGCGGCCGATCCTGGAAGGCGAGTTCCCGCTAGACGGTAGCCGCTTTGCCGGCCAGCTCCCCCCGGTCGTGCCCGCACCGACCTTTGCGATCCGCAAGAAGGCGGTCGCCATCTTCACCCTGGCGCAGTACGTCGAGCGCGGAATCATGACCGCGCAGCAGCGCGATTCCTTGATTGCCGCCGTGCGTGCCCACCGGAACATCCTGGTGATCGGCGGCACCGGCTCGGGCAAGACCACGCTGGTGAACGCGATCATCAACGAGATGGTGCTTCAAGACCCGACCGAACGGGTTTTCATCATCGAGGACACCGGCGAAATCCAGTGCGCCGCCGAGAACTACGTCCAGTACCACACCAGCATCGACGTGACCATGACGGCGCTGCTCAAGACCACGCTGCGCATGCGGCCCGACCGCATCCTGGTCGGCGAAGTGCGCGGCCCCGAAGCACTTGATCTGTTGATGGCCTGGAACACCGGGCACGAAGGAGGAGCCGCAACCCTGCACGCAAACAACGCCAAAGCGGGCCTTGATCGGCTCGCCATGCTCATCAGCATGCACCCCGATTCACCCAAACCCATTGAACCGCTGATAGGCGAGGCGGTTCACGTGGTCGTTCATATCGCCCGCACCCCTGACGGCTCGCGGCGCATCCAGGAAATCCTTGAGGTTTCCGGCTACGCCAACGGCCAGTACGCAACCAAAACCCTGTAACCCTGTAACCCTGTAAGGAGCTTAGACCCATGCAATCGACCCTTCCCGCGTTCCGCTTCGACAGCCGCGCCGTGTTCTACCTGGGCATGTTCGCCCTCTTGGCGTTCTTCCTGCTGGCCCCCCAGCACGCTTTCGCCTCCGAAGGCACCGGCGGTTCCCTGCCGTATGAAGGCTGGTTGACCAACCTGCGCAACAGCGTCACCGGCCCGGTGGCCTTCGCGCTGTCGATCATCGGCATCGTTGTCGCCGGCGGCATCTTGATCTTCGGCGGCGAACTCAACGGCTTCTTCCGCACGTTGATCTTCATCGTCCTGGTCATGGCCCTGCTGGTCGGCGCGCAGAACATGATGAGCACCTTCTTCGGCCGTGGCGCGGAAATCGCCGCCCTGACCGATGGCGTGCTGCACCAGGCCAAGGTCGCGGCGCTGGACATGGCCGGCTTCCCTGGTGAAGCCATCGCACGCTGGGCCGAACGCGGCCACATCGCGGGGTAAGTCATGGCACTGCGCGCGATCCCCATCCGTAGGGCCGGCAACCGAGAAAACCTGTTCATGGGTGGCGACCGCGAGCTGGTGATGTTCTCGGGCCTGCTGGCCGGGGCGCTGATTTTCAGCGCCCAAGAAGTGAGGGCAACGGTGTTCGGCATCGCCTTGTGGTTCGGCGCGTTATTCGTGCTGCGCCTCATGGCGAAGTCCGACCCGAAGCTGCGACACGTGTACCTGCGGCACCGCCGGTACAAGCCGTACTACCCGGCTCGCAGCACGCCCTTCCGTGAAAACACGCCGAGTCAAGGGAAGCAATACAAATGATCGAAGCAATCGCAATTGGCATTGCTGTACTCGGTGCGGTTCTGTTGCTCATCCTCTTTGCCCGTATCCGTCAGGTCGATGCCGAGCTGAAGCTCAAGAAGCATCGGTCGAAGGACGCGGGCCTGGCCGACTTGCTCAACTATGCCGCCGTGGTCGATGACGGCGTGATCGTGGGCAAGAACGGCTCCTTTATGGCCGCCTGGCTGTACCAAGGGGATGACAACGCCAGCAGCACCGAAGAGCAGCGGGAAATGGTGTCCTTCCGCATCAACCAGGCCCTGGCGGGCCTGGGCAGCGGCTGGATGGTTCATGTCGATGCCGTGCGCCGGCCGGCACCCAACTACTCCGAGCGCGGCGTCTCCACCTTCACCGATCCGGTGTCGGCCGCCATTGATGAAGAGCGCCGGCGGCTCTTCGAGGGCCTGGGCACGATGTACGAAGGGCACTTCGTATTCGCCGTGACCTGGTTTCCGCCAGTGCTGGCCCAGCGCAAGTTCGTTGAGCTGATGTTTGACGATGACGCGGTGACGCCCGACCACACGGCCCGCACCGTGGGCCTCATCGAGCAGTTCAAGCGCGAAATCCGCAGCCTGGAATCGCGCATGTCCTCGGCCGTCAAGCTCACGCGCTTGAAGGGCCACAAGATCGCCACGGAAGAGGGCAGGGAAGTCACGCATGACGACTTCCTGAGCTGGTTGCAGTTCTGCGTGACCGGCAACTATCACCCGGTGCAGCTCCCCAGCAACCCGATGTACTTGGACGCCGTGATCGGCGGGCAAGAGCTGTGGGGCGGCGTCGTTCCGAAGATCGGCCGCAAGTTCATCCAGGTGGTGTCCCTCGAAGGCTTCCCCTTGGAGTCAACGCCTGGCCTGCTGTCGGCCCTGGCCGAGCTGCCGAGTGAATACCGCTGGTCGAGCCGCTTCATCTTCATGGATCAGCACGAGTCCTTGAAGCACCTGGACAAGTTCCGCAAGAAGTGGAAGCAGAAGATTCGCGGCTTCTTCGACCAGGTTTTCAACACCAACACCGGCAGCGTCAACCAGGACGCGGCAACGATGGTGGCCGATGCCGAGGCGGCCATCGCCGAGGTCAATAGCGGCCTGGTGGCCGCCGGCTACTTCACGTCCGTGGTCGTGTTGATGGATGAGGATCGGGAGCGCCTGGCGGCCGCCGCGCTGTCGGTCGAGAAGGCCATCAACCGGCTGGCCTTCGCGGCGCGCATCGAGACGATCAACACGATGGACGCCTACCTGGGCAGCTTGCCCGGCCACGGCGTCGAGAACGTGCGCCGGCCGCTCATCAACACGATGAACCTGGCCGACCTGCTGCCGACAAGCTCCATCTGGACGGGCAGCGCCACCGCGCCGTGCCCGATGTACCCGCCGCTGGCCCCGGCGCTCATGCACTGCGTCACGGTCGGCGCTACGCCCTTCCGGCTGAACCTGCACGTGCGCGACCTGGGCCACACCTTCATGTTCGGCCCGACCGGCGCGGGCAAATCGACGCACCTGGGCATCATCGCCGCGCAGCTCCGGCGCTATGCCGGCATGTCGATCTACGCCTTCGACAAGGGCATGTCGATGTACCCGCTCGCGGCCGCAATCAATGCCGGCTCGAAGGGCAAGACTGGCCTGCACTTCACGGTGGCCGCCGACGATGACCGCCTGGCCTTCTGCCCGCTCCAGTTCCTCGAAACGAAGGCGGATCGGGCTTGGGCGATGGAGTGGATCGACACGATCCTTGCGCTCAACGGCGTGGACACCACGCCAGGGCAGCGCAACGAGATCGGCCACGCGATCATGAGCATGCACGCCAGCGGCGCGCGCACGCTCTCCGAGTTCTCGGTGACGATCCAGGACGAAGCGATCCGCGAGGCCATCAAGCAATACACGGTGGACGGCTCGATGGGCCACCTGCTCGATGCCGAAGAGGATGGCCTGTCGCTCTCCGACTTCACGGTGTTCGAGATCGAAGAGCTGATGAACCTCGGCGAGAAGTTCGCGCTGCCGGTGCTGCTGTACCTGTTCCGCCGCATCGAGCGCGGCCTTAAAGGCCAGCCGGCCGTCATCATCCTGGACGAAGCCTGGTTGATGCTGGGCCACCCGGCGTTCCGCGCCAAGATTCGGGAATGGCTCAAGGTCTTGCGCAAGGCGAACTGCCTGGTGCTCATGGCTACGCAAAGCCTTTCCGACGCGGCCAACTCGGGCATCTTGGATGTGATCGTGGAATCGACCGCGACCAAGATTTTCCTGCCGAACGTCTATGCCCGCGACGAGGACACGGCGGCGCTCTATCGCCGCATGGGCCTCAACAAGCGGCAAATCGAAATCCTCGCCACGGCGGTTCCGAAGCGGCAGTACTACTACGTCTCCGAGAACGGCCGCCGCCTCTATGACCTCGCCCTGGGGCCGCTGGCCCTGGCCTTCGTCGGCGCGTCCGACAAGGAATCGGTCGCCGCCATCAAGAGCCTGCAAGCGAAGTTCGGCCATGAGTGGGTCGATCACTGGCTGGCCGGCCGCAATCTGAATCTCAATGACTACCTGGAGGCCGCATGAGCTTTGCCGACACCCTCAAGGGCTTGATCTTCAAGAAGCCCGCCACGGCCGCAGGACGCGACAAGCGCGACCCTCGGCAGACCGATGAACCGCTGGAAGGCGGCCGACGCCAGGGCGAGGCCGAGAACCCCTATCTGGCCGCTCGTCGCACCTGGAACGATCACGTGGGCGGCGTCGTGTCGTCTCGCCAGACCTGGCAAGTGATCGGCATCTTGTCGCTGTTGATCGCGCTCGCCGGCGTCGGCGGCGTGATCCACATCGGCAGCCAGTCGAAGTTCATCCCCTACGTGGTGGAAGTGGACAAGCTCGGCCAGACAGTGGCCGCCGGCCCGGTGCAAGCGGCCTCGAAGGCCGATGCCCGCGTCATCCATGCGACGGTCGCCGAGTTCATCACCGACGCCCGCACGGTCACGCCGGACGTGGCCTTGCAGCGCCGCTCTGTGTTCCGCGTGTACGCCAAGTTGTCGCCCAACGATCCGGCAACGCCAAAGATGAATGAGTGGTTGAACGGCACCCCGGATGCCAGCCCGTTCCGTCGCGCTGAAAAGGAAATGGTGAACGTCGAGATCAAGACGGCCATCCCGCAGACGCCGGACACCTGGCAAGTCGAGTGGGAAGAAACCGCCCGCGACCGTCAAGGCACACCGAAGGGCAAGCCCGCGATCTGGCGTGCGCTGGTCACTGTGTACGTCGCGGAAGTCACGCCGCAAACCACGGATGAGCAACTTCGGAACAACCCCCTAAGCGTGTACGTGCGGGACTACTCCTGGTCGCGCGTTCAATGAACCCAAGGACATTCACCATGAAGAAAATCTTTTCCGTTGTCGCCTTGGGCGCTGCGCTGCTGTCGCCCACCCTGGCCCTGGCCGCCGATGACCTGGCCGACAAGTATTTCACCGGCAAGAACCCGACGCTGACGCCTCAAGAGCGCGCGGCCATCGACATTGCGAAGCGATGGAACGCGGGCGCTGCCACCGGCATGAAGCCCGTCGCCGGCTCCAATGGCGCGATCAAGTTCCTGTTCGGCGCGCAGCAGCCCAGCATCGTGTGCGCGGTGCTCCAGGTGTGCGACGTGGCCTTGCAGCCAGGCGAGCAAGTCAACTCGATCAACCTGGGCGACACGGCCCGGTGGACGGTCGAGCCGGCCATCACCGGCAGCGGCCCCAACGAAGTGCAGCACCTCATCATCAAGCCGATGGATGTTGGCCTGGAAACCAGCCTCATCGTGACGACGAACCGCCGCGCCTATCACCTGCGCCTGCGCTCGCATCGCACCGAGTACATGCCGCAAGTCTCGTTCACCTACCCCGAGGACGCGCTTGCGAAGTGGGACGCGATCCAGCGCCGCGAAACGCAAGAACGCACCGACCGCACCATCCCGCAGACCGGCGAGTACCTGGGCGATCTCAAGTTCGACTATGACCTGTCCGGCTCGGCGAGCTGGAAGCCGGTGCGTGTGTTCAACGATGGCCGCAAGACCATCATCGAAATGCCCGGAACGATGGAGCAAACCGAAGCGCCGACGCTCCTGGTCGTGCGCCGCGAGGGCGGCATCTTCCGCGACGAGGAAACCGTGATGGTGAACTATCGCGTGCAGGGCAATCGCTACATCGTGGACACGGTGTTTGACCGCGCGATCCTGATTGCCGGTGTTGGTGGAAGCCAAGACCGCGTGACTATCTCCCGGAGGAAGTGACCATGCGCAAGATCATCTTTGCTGCGCTGTTCGTCCTCGCCCTGGGCGGCTGCGCGACCACCGGCCAATACGGCAACTTCGTCCCGCCGACCGCAACGGTCGATCAGCAGCAGCTCGCCCGCGAAGCGGTGCAGCAGCTCGCTGTGCTGTACCCGCCGGCCAAGACGCGCCTGGAGCTGCAACAGGCCACGCCTGATGCCTTCGGCCAGGCCCTGGTGCTGACGTTGCGCGAGCGCGGCTATGCCCTACTGGAGTTCAACCCGGCCAGCGCGAAGGCGCAGGCCACGGCGGCCAGTGAGCCGGCATCGCCGGCGGCCCTGCCGCTGCGGTACGTGCTCGACCAGGCCGGCGACTCGAACCTGTACCGCCTGACTCTGTTGGTCGGCCATCAATCCATCACCCGCCCGTACCTGGTGCAAGACGGCAGCTTTGCGCCGGCTGGGTATTGGGTGCGCAAGGAGTGACCTATGAGTGACCAAGCCGATCAAATGGCACCGGACGCCTCGCCGGGCGCGGTATCGAAGAAGTCCGGCGTGCGGCGTGTCAACAACATGCCGATGTACATCCTTGCGGCCGCGCTGGGTGCCTTCCTGCTGGTGATGATGCTGGTCGCGGCGGATCGCGCTGCGAAGCAGAACGCACCGGCGCAAGGCGCGGCCGAGAAGGCGGGTAACACGACGATGTTCGCCAAGGAGATCGTCGGCGACAGGGATGGCGGCACGGTAGAAGCGGCCTCGCCGCTCAAGCCGCCGGAGCTGGCGACCGGGCCAGAGGCTGCGCCGGTGCTTGTCGCGCGCCCCGACCTGGACGCGCCGCCGCCACCGCCCAGCGGCAACCTGGGCCAGCCGGTGCATGACGATGAAGCCGACCGCATCCGCATGGCGAAGCTGCAAATGTTCCAGGAAGCGGTCAAGGCCAAGACGGGCGTTCGTGTCGATGCGCCGCGCAGCAGCGGGTCATCGGGCGCGCAGCCGGGCACGCCGCAGACGCGCGACGAAATGCTGTCCCGCCTGGCGGCTGTGCGGCAGCAAATCGGTGCGCAAGCATCGGGCGATCCGACCGCCGCCTATCAGGCCCGGCTCGCGCAGCTTCGCGCCTCGGGCGTCGGCGGCCAGCAGGCCGGCGGCGGCGTGGGTGGTGGTGCGCCGCAGCTCTTGCAAACCGCCGGTGGCGGCCAGGGCAAGAACTACGCGCAGTTCGCGGGAAGCGGCCAGGGCGACCGTTGGCGGCTGGACTCCCAGCCCGAAGCGCCGCGCTCGCCCTTCGAGCTGCGCGCCGGCTTCGTGGTGCCGGCCACGCTCATTTCGGGCATCAACTCCGACTTGCCGGGCCAGATCATGGCCCAGGTCGCGCAGAACGTGTACGACACGCCGACCGGCAAGCATCTGCTGATTCCGCAAGGCTCGCGCCTGGTCGGGTCGTATTCGAGCGATGTTGCCTACGGTCAGTCGCGCGTGCTTGTGGCTTGGCAGCGCATCGTGTTCCCCGATGGCAAGGCGATGGACATTGGCACGATGCCGGGCGCGGATAGCGCCGGGTACGCGGGCTTCAATGACCAGGTGAATAACCACTACCTGCGCGTGTTCGGCTCGGCCTTCCTCATGTCGGGCGTCATCGCCGCCGTGAGCATGAGCCAGGACAACAGCGGTTCCACCGGCAATCAGCAGCGCGCCAGCGATGCTTTGAGCGAAGCACTTGGGCAAGTGCTGGGCAACACCATCGCCCAACTCGTTTCCAAGAATCTGAACATTGCCCCGACCTTGGAAATCCGCCCCGGCTATCGGTTCAACGTCATCGTGACCAAGGACATGACGTTCTCGAAGCCGTACCAATCGTTTGACTACTAACGCCAGGAGAAAGCAAATGAAGCAGAAGTTTTTAGCCGCTAAAGTCGCTCTCGCCGTCACTCTGATGGCCGGGTCGATCACCACCATGTCGCCCGCGCAGGCCGGCATTCCCGTCATCGACGGCGGGAACCTGGTGCAGAACGTCATGACGGCCATCGAGTCGGTGGCGCAGACGCTCAAGCAAATTGAGCAGTACCAAACCCAGCTCCAGCAGTACGAAAACATGATCCAGAACACGGTCGCGCCGGCGGCCTATATCTGGGATCAGGCGCAGTCCACGATCAACGGGCTGATGAATGCGGTCGATACGCTGAACTACTACAAGACCCAGCTCGGCAGCATCGACTCGTACCTGGGCAAGTTCCAGGACGTGGCCTACTACCGCAGCTCGCCGTGCTTCAACGGCACCGGCGGCTGCACGCCCGCCGAACAGGCCGCAATGGCCGAGAACCGCCGCCTGGCGAGCGAGAGCCAGAAGAAGGCCAACGATGCCTTGTTCAAGGGCCTGGATCGCCAGCAGGACGCCTTGAAGTCCGACGCGCGCCAGCTCGAACGGCTCCAGTCGGCCGCGCAGGGCGCGAACGGGCAAATGCAGGCCATCGGCTTCGCCAACCAGCTCGCGGCCCAGCAGGCAAACCAGCTTCTGCAAATCCGGGGCCTCATGGTCGCGCAGCAGAACGCCATCGCCACGCGGATGCAGGTCGAAGCCGACCGTGAAGCGCAGCAGCAAGCCGCCGGCGAGGCGCTGCGCAAGGGCGAGTACAGGGCCAGTCCGGCCCGTAATTGGTAAGGGGGATACATGCGCCTATCCAAACCCTCGATCCTGGCAGCGGCCGCCCTTGTGGCGGCCCTGCTGGCCGGCTGCGAGAAAAAGCCCGAGCCGGTGACGCTGCCCGAAGTGAATGCCGAGAACTGCAAACCCGAGAACATCGCCAAGCTCGATAAGAGCGTGCAAGAGGCGTTTTCATCGCAGTGCCTGCGGGCCGGCTCGTTCAAACCTAGCGAACCTAAGTCCTGGTGAGGTACTGACGAATGAGAATGCCAGCCAGCTTGAAACTCGCCCTGCCGCTGCTCGTTTGGCTGGCGTTCTTTTCTACGGACGCTTCCGCCCAAATGAACAGCTCGGGCCTCTTCGATGACGTTCTGAACCGCTACAACGCCGCCGCCAGCGGCTGGGCCGGTGTCATCACCAACGCCGCATCCTGGTTGTTCTGGCTGCTGGTGACGATCTCGATGGTCTGGACGTTCGGCATGATGGCCTTGCGCAAGGCCGACATTGGGGAGTTCTTCGCGGAGCTTGTCCGCTTCACCATCTTCACCGGCTTCTTCTGGTGGTTGCTGACGAACGGCCCTAACTTCGCCTCGACCATCTATGCGTCGCTACGCCAAATTGCCGGCAACGCGACGGGCTTGGGTCAAGCCTTGTCGCCTTCCGGCATTGTCGATATTGGCTTTGCCATCTTCTACAAGGTGATGGATCAGTCCTCGGTGTGGTCGCCGGTGGACAGCATGGCCGGCATCCTCATGGCCGTTGCCATCTTGATCGTGCTCGCGCTCATCGGCGTGAACATGCTTCTTCTCCTGGCGTCTGGTTGGGTGCTCGCCTATGGCGGCGTGTTCTTCCTCGGCTTCGGTGGGTCGCGGTGGACTTCCGACATGGCGATCAACTACTACAAGACCGTGCTGGGTGTGGCCGCGCAGCTCATGGCAATGGTGCTGCTGGTCGGCATCGGCAAGACCTTTCTGGATGACTACTACGCGCGCATGAGCGAGGGGATCAACCTCAAGGAAATGGGCGTGATGCTCATCGTCTGCGTGATCCTGCTGGCACTCGTCAACAAGATTCCGGCGCTCATCGCCGGCGTCATCACCGGCGCGAGCGTGGGCGGTGCCGGCATCGGCAACTTCGGCGCAGGCGCGGCCCTCGGTGCCGCTGGCATGGCGGCCGCAGCAGCGGCAACCGGCGGCGCTGCTCTGGCGGCCGGCGCGGCCTCGGCCGCCGGCGGTGCTTCTGCGGTCATGGCCGCGTTCTCGAAGGCCAATGAAAACGTCTCGTCCGGGTCGGATGTCATGTCCATGCTGGGCGGTGGTGGTGGCGGCGACTCTGGCGGTGGTGGTGGCGGTGAAGCCGGCACCAGCACGCCCCTGGGCCAAGCCGCCGGCTTCGGTGGCGGCGGTGGCGACTCTGGCGGCGGCGGCAGCAGCGGCGGCGAGTCGAAGGGCGGCGACAAAGGCGGCGACAAGGCCGGCGGCGATAAGGCCGGCTCCAGCTCGAAGGGTGGCGAAGGCGGCGGCCAGAAGGCCAGCGGCGGCGGTGACGCCGGCGGCGCGAAGGCCGGCCAGGGTGGCGGCCAGGGCCAGGGAGCGGGGCAGGGCGGCCAGCAGGACGCACCTGGTAGTACCGGCCCCGGCATGCTGGCCTCGGCCGCTTCCGCGCTTGGCAAGGCCGGCCGCGTCACGGCCGACGCCGGCGCGAACTTGGCGAAGGGTGTAGGTGCGGTGGCGGCCGCGAAGGCCGCCAGCATGCGCGACTCGGCGATGGAACGCATCGCCGACACCACCGGCGGAAAGATCGCGGCCGCGATCAAGGCGCAGGGCGGCAGCTCGGCCGACACGAGCATCGACGTGCCCGATCAACAACCCTCGCCGACCTTCGGCGACAACAGCCTGGCCGGAGCTGACAGCTCTGCCGATCCCGAGTCCGAAGTAGCCGCGTTCCGTGACGGCGGCCGCAACGACAAATCTGCGTAACCCAAAGGAGTGTTCATCATGAAGAAGAAGTTGCTTTCCATCGTGGCCGCTGTGGCGGCCCTCTGCTCGGTCGGCACGGCCAGCGCGCAAGACGTGCTGACCGGCGACACCCGCCTGGCTTGCGAGGCGATCCTGTGCCTCGCAAGCGGCACCCGCCCGAGCGAATGCGCGCCGTCGCTTCGCAAGTATTTCAGCATCACGGCGCGGAAAATGTCCGACACGATCAAGAAGCGCAAGAACTTCCTCGATCTGTGCCCGGTGTCGAACCAGACGCCGGAAATGTCCGCGCTGGTGTCGGCCATGTCGCGCGGCGCTGGCCGTTGCGATGCGCAGGCCCTGAATCAAACGCTGGTGTTCTGGCAGGGCTACGAGGACGGGACGACGTACATCAGCAACCAGATGCCCGACTACTGCGCGGCCTACACCAACCACGCTTACACCGATTTCAGCAGCACCAAGCCGCGCTATGTCGGCACGCCAGAAAGGGGCGGGTATTGGGTCGAAGCGGCCGACTATGACCGGGCGCTGGCCGAGTACAACGAACGCATCCGGCGCGAGGACGAAGAGCGCCGCCGCGCTTCCTGGGGGGGTTACTGACATGCCCTTTGCTGCCGACCTTCCGCCGCAGCTCCAGGAGCGCGTCGTGTGCGCCGTTTCGGCGGCCGTGAAGTACGAAGTGCCGGCCAACATCGTGTTGGCCGTCGCGGAGAAGGAAGGCGGCAAGCCGGGCCAGTGGGTGCGCAACTCGAACGGCACTCATGACGTGGGGCCGATGCAGTTCAACACGGCTTACCTGCGCGACCTGGCCCGCTACGGCATCACGGCGGACGATGTAGCGGCCGCTGGCTGCTACTCGTTCGACCTCGCCGCCTGGCGCTTGCGGATGCACATTCGCAACGACAAGGGCGATCTCTGGACGAAGGCCGCGAATTACCACTCACGCACGCCGCAGTACAACGCGGTGTATCGCGCCGACCTGATGCGCAAGGCCGCCAAGTGGGCGGATTGGCTCGAAGCTCGGTTCGTCACGCTGGACGTGACGAAGGCGGGGGCCACGCCCTCGATGCCGACCGGGCCAGCGCCGGCGGTGCAAGCCGCCCAGCAGGCCACGGCAGCGGCCCCAGCGGCCGCGCCGGCGGCCAGGCCGGCAGCAGCTCCATCCATCAACGTCGCGGGCGGCTACGTGCCGCGCTCGATCTCCTTCAACAACAGAAGCGAAGGCTCGCCGGAGTAGGGCGGGCCTTCCGATTTAGCGGCTAAAACATGGACAAATTCCACGCCTTCATGATGCGCTACACGCTCGGTTTCGGCCGGGTGCTGACCGCCTATTGCAACTGGGCCGAATCGCAGGCCAAGGGGCAATTCGATCTGCTCTTGCTGGGCCTCGGCCCGATCTTCGCGCTGGGTCTGCTGCTGTGGGCGCTGCCGGCATGGATCGGCAAGCCCATTGCCTTCGTGCTGTCGCTTCCTGCGCTGTACATCATCTTCCTGGTGCTGCGCGCCTATGCCTCACGCGGGGGCAAGCGCGGATGAAGCCCTTGCACGTGCCGGATGGGACGGTCGAAGCGTTGAAGTGGCTCGCGCTGGCCCTGATGACCGGCGATCACGTCAACAAGTACCTGTTCAATGGCACGCTGCCGTTTCTCTTCGAGGCCGGCCGCCTGGCGCTGCCGATCTTCGTTTTCGTGCTGGCCTACAACCTGGCTCGACCTGGTGCATTCGAGCGCGGCGCGTACACGCGCACGATGAAGCGCCTCGCGGTGTTCGGCGCTGTGGCCTCGGTGCCCTTCGTCGCCCTGGGTGGCCTGTCCGCCGGGTGGTGGCCCCTCAATGTCTTGTTCACGCTCCTGGTCGTGACGGCGTGCGCCTACCTGGTGGAAAAGGGCGGCCCGCTGCACCTGGTCGGCGCCGGCCTGGTGTTCCTGGTCGGTGGCGGCCTGGTCGAATACTGGTGGCCGGCCGTGGCCTTCGGCCTGGCGGTGTGGTCGTACCGCAAGCGGCCCACCTGGGCCGCCGCGGCCGTCGCGCTGCTCGCCTGCGCGGCGCTGTGGTTCATCAATCGCAACCTGTGGGCGCTGGCCTCGCTGCCGCTGCTCCTGGTCGCTTCCCGCGTCGATCTGCCCATGCCGCGCCTGCGCTGGGCGTTCTACGCCTATTACCCGCTGCACCTGGCCGCTCTGTGGTTGATCCGCATCCCCATGAGCAAGGCCGGCTACCTGTTCTTCTGATTTGGAGTCCGCACCATGCGCAAAGCCCTTTTTCTGACCCTCTCCTTGGCGTCCCTTGCCTTCGCGCCTGGCGCGATGGCCGCCGGCGCTGCCGGCATGGCGGCCGTGAGCTATGGCGAGCCGGTCTTGACCGCTGTTTCGGTGTCCTTCTCCGACAGCAGCACCACGTTCCGGCCGGACGCTTCCACGGCCGAGCTGCTGGCCGAGGCGAAGGGGGCCACGATCATCTACGTCAGCGGTCGCACCAGCACGCTACGCCCCAGCGCGGCCGATGAGGCCCTGGCCTTGCGCCGGGCCTTGTCGGCCCGCCAGTACCTGATTGCGCGCGGCGTGTCGCCGCTCAAGATCATGGTGAACTTCGCTTCGGCATCCGACTTCGTGGCCGACAACTCGACGCCAGAAGGGCGGCACCAGAACCAGCGCGTGGACATTGAAGTCATCTACGTGCCTACGTACTAAAAGCCGCTCGCTTCGGTCTAGCGGCTGCGTCACCTGCCTAGTGGTGAGCAGTCGGGGGCATCCCGACACCCAATTTCCTAACCAACCCTCAAGGTCGTGTCTATGCAATCAACCAAGAAGTGTCTAGCCCTCGTTATTCCATTGCTCGCCCTCGCGGGCTGCGCTGCGTTGGATCAAGTCGCCAAGGATGTGCAGAAGGCCACCGCCCCGGTGATGCTCACGGAATCCCTGCCGCAAATCTGCCAGGCCGCGAAAGACAACCAGGTGCGAGCAAACGGCCTCTATGCCAACAAGGGCCTTGCGGTCAGCGGTGAAGTGCGCTCCGTCACCGAAGGCTTCCAGCCTCGCTATCGGGTGTTCCTGCGCTCCGGCCAGGTTTCGGTGCATGCCGGTACAGACAACAAGCTCAACGTCACCCAGCTTTCAACCGGGAAAACCGCTCGGGTGTCGGGTGTCGTGTCGGACGTGAGCTACGACTACAACGGGTGTTCGATCTCGCTGAAAGACGCGACGTTTTAACTGCGCTGCTGGCGTCCCCTAGCGGGCCTCCATCGCCGTTCCTGGCGATGCTGCAGGCCCGTTTTCCTTGACAGGGGTCGATTTGTTTTCGTTGTCAAAAGTGACGGTAGGAGATCGAGCACTGGCGTAGGGGTGGTCTGCCAAGCCATTGATTTCATTGGGTTTCCTGTTGATTTTTTTGATCGCCGTTTGAGGGCGCAAAAGCGTGCTCGGTTTCAACCGCCGGTCCCGGTTTTCGGCGTGGTCTGTGACGGCAGGATTTCACTGGCATAACGCTCCACTGGAAAGCGGAATACGCCCCTCAAATTGATACCTTGCAGCCGCGTCGGCGCAATTTTCCCCGTGAGCTCCGCCGGGATGACCTGACGCCGGTTGGCCCAGCGGTCCAGAACGGCCTGCATCTGGGTTGTGTTCCAGGCCATGATGATGTTGGCCAACAGACTCAAGGCGTCAGCCACCGCCTGCATTTCCTCGGCCCGCTTGGCCTGAGCCGGGCTCACTCTGCCGGTATAAATCGCCCGCTTCAAGGCATTGACCGCCTCACCCCGGTTGAGTACCCGACGCAGCTCATTCCTGAAGGCGTCTTTGACAAAGTAGTCGGCCAGGAACGCAGTTCGCAGCAAGCGCCCCAACTGAACACCCGCTTCGTAGATGGGGTCTCCCCGCGCCGCCGATCCAAATCTGGCCAGCGCTGCAACTGCGCTGGCGTTGCCGCTCATCACCGAGGCTGCCAAATGGACCAAGGTGTCCCAGTGCTTCCCCCCCGCGTCAGAATAGTTGTCGCCTCTC